>DAOVPS010000115.1:0-10448 GCA_030629105.1 Candidatus Heimdallarchaeota archaeon | reverse complement strand
ATTCAGGACCTGAAATAGCAGTGGCTTCTACCAAGGCATTTATTTCGCAAGTATTGATCTTGACTTTACTAGCTTTCGGAGTTGCTGATAGATTGAAAGAAGGACGAGAACACTTGTATGAAGTTGTCATAAAACTTGAGAGTGTATTGAACCAATCTGATTCTATTGCCATGCTATCTAAAGATGTTCTCAATAAGAATGATCTCTACCTTATTGGAAGAGGGGTTTCTTTTCCTGTTGCAATGGAAGGTGAACTAAAAATAAAAGAAATCGCATATATTCACGCAGATGCCCTTGCAGGCGGAGAATTGAAACATCATACTTTAGCATTAATAGAACCTGGTGTCCCATGCATAGCATTAGTTCCTAATGATGATACTAAAGATGACATGATTAACAACATTATGCAGATAAAAGCTCGAGGTGGCGAGATTATTGGAATTTCATCAGAACACTTGGAGCTATTTGATCATTATATTCCCATTCCAAAAGTTCATCTTGAACCTCTTCTAATGATTCCAGTTCTACAACTTATCTCCTACTATCTCTCTGTCATCCGCGGAAACGATCCTGACTTCCCCAGAAACCTAGCCAAATCAGTTACTGTCCTCTAATTCTTTCCTTCTTTATCTTTTATTTTGTTTATAGTAAACATATAAAATAATAAAAGGAAAAAATTATGTTAAATAATCAGATATTTAATTAATCGATTGTTTATTGTTTTAAATTATTATATCCACGATAAGTTTATATACAAAAAGTTCAAAACTTTATATCGATATACAAGATGTTGTGTTTAGGGGAAAAAAAACCACAAGATATGGTATGTTCTGGTTAGTACCGGAATCACTAAAAACAGCCTAGATTGGGTGCCATTTCCCGTAAAAACGATCAAGTGTTGTCAAAACAGAAATTTAGCCGGAAGAAAAAACATGAAATGTCCTTTTTGCCAATCACCAAATACTCGAGTAGTCGACAAGCGATTATCAGACGACATGAAAGTAAATCGCAGAAGGAGAGAATGTCTGCAATGCAATAAGCGATTTACTACTTATGAACGAGTAGATAATGTCAAACTTTCTGTTATCAAAAAGGATAAGAGAAGAGAACCTTTCAGTCGAGACAAAATGAAATCCGGCATTGTTAGAGCTTGCGAGAAACGACCCATTGGCATGGAAGAAATCGATGAAATAGTAGATGAAATCGAGAGCGAACTAAGAAAACTAGAAGAAACAGAGATTGATGCTCAGATCATCGGCGAGAAAGTAATGGAGAAACTTCGCGAACTTGATGAGGTCGCATATATTAGATTTGCTTCTGTTTATCGTAGATTTACTGACTTAGCTTCATTCGAGAGAGAATTAGAGAAATTGAAAGTAGTTAAAGAGGTTCAAGTGAAAGCACAGGATTCTACTGAATTACTGCTATTAGTTTCAGGTGACACTAAAGAAGAAATATCAGGGTGGAATCGAGCTAAAATCACAGCAGCACTAATCAAAGAAGCTGGAATAGAAAAAATGGATGCAGAATCAATTGCTGCAGAAGTAGAACGAAAAATATTCGCATCCGGTATTGATGTTATTTCTGTTGATTTGATTAGAAGCTTAGTAGACAATGAGCTCTTTGCTAGAGGATTTAGCACAAAACTCGTACAACAAAGAAGTGTTGGTATTCCAACTTATGATTTGAATCAATTAATTCATTCAAAGAGTAAAGAAAATAGTAATGTTGTAGCAAATAATCCCGAAGCTGTTAATCTAGCTATTGCTGAAACAATTTTGAAAAAATACGCTTTACAAGAAATGTTTTCTCCAGAAGTAGCAAATGCTCATCGAAAAGGTAAGATATATTTACACGATCTTGGCTTTCCAGTCAGGGTGTACTGCTCTGCACATAGTTTGGAGTACATCAAGAAATATGGGTTAAACTTGTTGAATCTTTCAACAGTTTCAAGCCCAGCCAAACATGCAGACACACTAACAGGTCATCTCAACACGTTCCTTGCGTCCATGCAAGCATATTATGCAGGTGCACTAGGTCTCGCTTATCTAAACATCTTCTATGCCCCGTTCTTTGTAGGTGTCTCCTATGATCAAATAAAACAAGAAGCACAAAGGTTAGTCTATTCTTGTAGTCAAAATGCATTTTCTAGAGGAGGACAAACACTCTTTGTGGACTTTAATATTCATCTTGGTGTTCCAAACTACCTAAAGGATATTCCAGCAATTGGTCCAGGCGGAAAATACACTGGCAAAACCTATGGTGAATATGAAAAAGAAACACAACTTTTTGCCAAAGCACTTATGGATGTTTGGTTAGAAGGAGACGCTCAAGGGAAAGTCTTTCCATTTCCTAAATTTGATCTTCATGTTGATCAAAAGTCCTTTGATGACAAAGAACAATTAAAATTACTCAAATATGCATGTAAAGTTGCCTCTGAAAATGGATCGACTTACTTTGTATTTGATAGAGATGAAGTGAATCTCTCCATGTGCTGTCGATTAAAGACAACAATCACAGACATGTATATGATCGAGCATCCGGAAAGCATGCGATATTGTGGTTTCCAAAATGTAAGCATAAATCTACCACAAGCTGCCTATCGAGCTGGTAAAGGAAAAATAAAAGACTGTATTGAAGAAGTTAAAGCTGCCATGGATATTGCTATGCAAGCCCATTTGGAAAAGAAAGAATTTATCACTCAGCTTATGACTCAAGAACGAGGTACTCTCTGGCAAATAGGGAAAATTGCGGAAGATGGTAGACCTTATGTTGACTTAGAAAAGGCAACCTATATTATCGGGGTAATTGGTCTCAATGAATGTGTCCAATATTTAATTGGAGAACAAATGCATGAAAGCGAGAAAGCATACAAGCTTGGATTAAGAATCATTGCAGGTATGAATCTCAAAGCAAAAGAGTTACATAAACAAAACGGTATAACTGTAACTTTAGAAGAAACTCCAGGAGAAAGTGCCCCATACAAGTTCGCAAGAACAGATATTAAAGAATACCCTGACAGCATCCATTATGTGAAAGGAGATATCGAAGAAGGAGCGATATACTATACCAATAGTGCACACTTTGCAGCAGATGCTCAAATAGACATTATTGATCGAATCTCCAAACAGGGTAAATTTAACACCTTAATTGAAAGTGGGTCAATAACTCACATTTTCATAGGTGAACAGAAGATATCTTCTGAATCAATATTAAATCTAGTGAAGAAAACTTGGGAAAACACCCAGAGCGCACAAATTGTTTTCTCACCGGAATTCACAATCTGTCAAGATTGTGGAAAATTAAGTAGGGGTTATGGCCGGGAATTAAGCACATCAGCTTATGGAAGATGAGATGGGAAGAGTTAAATGAAAACAAAAAAAATCTGAGGAAAATAAAGCATGGAACAGGCAAAGAACAAAGTAGCTGAAATCACAGAAATTGAATCAGCAATCGAACATAAAGAAAATCTAGAAGCAGGTGAATCTTGTTCACCATTCTGCCCACACTGTAACAGCGATAATGTTTACGGAATGAGCAGAGTCGTTGGTTATTTCAGTATAATTGAGAACTGGAATAAATCCAAAAAGTCGGAGCTAAAGAGAAGGCAAGATGGAAACTACTGGGCTGAAGATTTATAGAAAAATCCTCAACCTGGGTTTAATTCCCTTCTCTATTTTTATCTTTTTAAAAAGAAAGGCAAAAAAATAGTAATGCTTACCATCGATGAGGTAATAAAAATGAAATTAAAAATATTCACAAAATTGGATTGCCCCAACTGTCCGGCTGCGAAAAAAATCGGTAAACAGCTAGAAAAAAAAGGAGCAAAAATAGATTGGTTTGATTTAGATGAAGAAGAAGGATTATCTGAAGCAGTATATTCTGATGTCTTATCAACTCCTTCATTTATTATTACCGATGAAAGTGACTCTGAAGTTAAAGCTTGGCGAGGAGACTTGCCTACAGTTGATGCACTCCTAAAAGAATTGAAAATCACATAAAGAGATGTTTTACTGCATTGACAAAACTTGCCATCAAAGGATACAAACAAGGATCATTAATAGAATGGCCAGGATTAATTGTAGATAGTATTTTCTTAGCTGGTTGTGATTTCCGTTGTCCTTATTGTCACAATCCAGACCTCATTACTGCTGGCAAAGTTGATAGCTATGACGTGAATGATATTTTAGCCGAAATGGACAAACGCGCAAAAAGCAAGTGGTTAGATGGTGTGTCTATAACTGGAGGAGAACCACTTCTAAGTAAACGCCTACCTGAATTCTTGCGAATACTAAAAGATATGGGACTAAAAACGAAATTTGACACGAATGGATATCATCCTGTTGCTATGAAGAAAATTATAGATGACAAATTAGTAGACTACATAGCAATGGATGTAAAAGCCATTCCTGAAAAATACCATTTAGCTGCTGGAAGAAAAATCGATATTAAACTTATCAAAGAGACTATCAAAATAATTTTATCATCCGAAATTGAACATGAATTTCGTACAACTGTCGTTCCCACAATTGTTGATCCTGAAAAGGATTTACCTATAATTGCAGACATGATTAAGGGAGCAAAACGATTTTACATACAACAATTCAGACCGATAAGATGTTTGGATAAGGAATTTGAAAAAATGAAACCCCTAAGTTTAACCTTATTAGAGAATGCTTGGAAGAAAATAAAAGATAATTTTGAAGTCTGTGAAGTAAGGTAAAGTCGTAATACCAAATATTATTACTATGAAAATGATTTTTTTGATTAAATAGAACAATTACATAGGTTTTAAAAATAATCGTTTTTGAATAATTTGTAGTGAGGAAATGGTCTTTGACTAAGATTGAACAATTAATACACAACGGAGTTTTACTCTCAGAGATACCCTATCTTGGATTGAGTATTGAAATAAATGGAAATGCACACAAGCTTACAGAAAAACAAGAACAAATGGCAATCGCTTGGGTTAGGAAGCTTTCGACCGTTTATGTAGATGATCCAATATTCTGTAAGAATTACTTCAAAGATTTTGGCGAAGAACTAGGGGATACTGGCTTAACTGATGAAAACATAGATTTTTCCGAGGTTATTGCTTATATTGAAAAGCAAAAAGCAATCAGAGAAGCTAAAACAAAAGAACAGAAGAAGCAAGAACGAGAAGAGCGAAAGGTAATTCGAGAACAATTAAAAGAGAAATATGGTACTGCAACTCTTGATGGAGCTCAAGTTGAAATATCAAATTACACAGCAGAACCAAGTAGTATTTTCATGGGCAGAGGAGAGCACCCAATGAGGGGTAAATGGAAAGAAGGACCTTCAAAAGCTAACATTATTCTGAATCTTAGTCCAGAAGCACCTAGACCAGAGGGCGAATGGCTGAAAATTGTTTGGGAACCCGAATGTTTGTGGATTGCTAAATGGACTGACAAATTATCTGGAAAAACCAAATACGTCTGGCTTTCAGATACTACACCAATAAAACAAGACAGAGAAATCGAAAAATACGATAAAGCAAATCTAGTTGGCGATAATCTTGAGACAATTAGAAAGCAAATTTTGAGCACAATTAGTGGTAGTGATAAACGAAAGAGAAAAATTGCAACGGCTTGTTACATTATAGATCATCTAAATATCCGTGTTGGGGATGAGAAAGATGAAGACGAAGCAGATACCGTTGGAGCAACAACCTTGCGACCAGAACACGTAAAAATAAACGAATCAACTATTGTCTTCAAATTCTTAGGGAAGGATTCAGTACAATGGCTTAAGGAAGGTGAATTTCCGGAAATTTTCGTTAATTCCTTACAAGAACTCATAGATGAGGCAAAAGAATCAGGGGATAAAAAAGCCCAGATTTTCTCCCATATTGGAAGCAGTCAAGTTAATGCTTTCTTCGAAGAAGTAGTAAATGGCTTAACTGCTAAAGTTTTCAGAACATATCATGCAACAACTGTCGTTCAGAATTTTTTGGATGAATCAGATGTTGATCTTGCTGATCCTGATTTTTCGAAGAAAGAAGTAGCAGTGATGGCCAATAGAGAAGCGGCAATTGTTTGTACCCATAAAAAGCAAGAACCAAAAAATTGGGAAAATCGGATACAAAAATATAGCGAACGAAAAAGCAAAGGTCAAGAACGTATCGAGAAAGCTAATGATAATCAAACAAAGAGAGAAGAAAGACTCGAAGAAATTAAAGCAAATCTCAAGTTAAGAAAGAAACAAGTAAAAGAACAAGAAAAATTCCTTGATCAAACTAAGGAAGATTTAGCTGTAATAAAAAGCATGTCAACTAATTTCGCAACACAAAAAGAGAAAAATAGACATAAGAATGCTATTGTAAAAGCAAAGAAGAAAATCGAATCTGCGAAAAAGAAAACTATTACTGCAGAAAAAAGAGTAGAAACAGCTAAGAACCAGGTTGAACGTGGAAAGAATAGTTTAGGGACTGCAAAAGAAAGAGTGTATAAGGCAAAACTAGCCAAAGGGAAAATTGAATCCCAAGAAAAAATCTCAAAGAAAACTAAAACATGGAATCTTGGAACTAGTCTTAAATCTTACATTGATCCCAGAGTGTATTATGAGTGGGGAAAAGAAGTGGATTACGATTGGCGCAATTATTATTCAAATACATTACAGAGAAAGTTTTCATGGGTTGAAAGAGACAAAGACGAGTAAAACCATGTTTTTAGTGATTAAAAAACATTTAAAACACAAGAAAATCCAAGGAAACTAGAACACAGCAATATGTGAAAAAAAAAACGCTTTAATTTTGAAAAAAAAACAATTAGTAAATAATGTTATTTTATGAATTTTTGGTTGGTCAAATCATGGCAGAACTTAAAGTAAACATCGAAGAAGGAGACGGTTGCTATTATGCACACGCAGCTGAATTCTTAGGATGCTTTTCAAAAGCTAATTCTCGTAGTGAAGCTATAGATGCAATACTACAAGACGTGAAACAATATAGTGAATGGCTTCTATCAATAGGCATCGATAATAATTACAAGGCAATGTGTAAAGATTACATTGCAGGAATTAATGAATTAGATATAATTGAAGAATTGAAGGGTTTTAGTAATCTTTCTGATTTAACTGGAGCATCGGCAGTTTTCAAATCAGATATTGAAATAATTCCTGAAGAAATGTTTGAATTCTATATTATGATAATTAACAAATTGCCAGAAGAACTCTTGCGAATTGTTTTTCAATTTACTAATGGAGACAGAAATATCGAATTATTACCAGGAAAAGCAACAATCAATCAAGAACTAAAAGACATTTATCACACAGAACTTTTCTTTGTCTCAAGATTTGGGGATGAAGTGGAACAGAAATTCCTCGAAATAATAAAAATGACAAAAGATGAATTGGAATCTTTAACACTTTTAGAGCGAGTGGTTAAAGTACGACAAGGAGCAACAGCCGTTCTAAGATTATACTATCCAAAGCTTACTGATAAAGTATTCAAGAGTAAAGAAGATACAAATTTCCCAGATGAACAATGGACTATTAAAAAAGTGATTAGAAAGTTCATTGAGCATGAACGAGAAAGAATAAATGCTATAAGAAAATTAGTTACCGTCTTAATTGAGCGGAAAGCATTATCTGAAACAACTGAGTAATTGAGAAATTACTTTGGTTTTATTTTCCTTTTCAGTATTTTTCATCATTTTTCAAGCTATTTTTGCTGATTACATATTGGTCACATTTCCTCAGAGAGGATATATTGAGTGACCAGATATAACATGAATCAAGAAAGAATGTGATGATAAAAATGCGAGAAACAAACCGAAGGAAAAGAATGAGAAAACATCAGAAAATCAAGATTGAAGAGGTAAAAAAATAATTGCCGATCTTCAGGATTGAATTCCGATAAAAAGTGACATTCAAGCTTACCAAAGTTCAACCGGAATGATGTGAAAGGTAATCATTCCTAACAGATTGTTAGGTGATTAGAAACAACTGCCTTCGAGAGAAGAACGGTGATCAGGAGCTGTTCTTCTCTTTCTCGTTTCTTCTTCTTATTAAGAAATAATTAAATTAGCTAATACTACATATACAGTCATGGCAGAAAGGAAAAGAAGAATTAAGGATTCCAATTACAAAGTTTGGAAACGATCAGATGGTTTCTGTGAGAATTGTAGCAAGCAGTTATACGAGAATAAAGAAATTAAAGAAGTTGTAATAGAGAAGTGGGTAGAACATCAATGTTGGAAGTGTGCGGAAGAAGGTACTGTTATCACCATAAAAGATCAATTGT
This sequence comes from Candidatus Heimdallarchaeota archaeon, assembly GCA_030629105.1. Taxonomy (GTDB): domain Archaea; phylum Asgardarchaeota; class Heimdallarchaeia; order JABLTI01; family JABLTI01; genus JABLTI01. Next base: position 2,185 of record DAOVPS010000115.1, on the reverse strand, counting down.
GGCTGCAAGATACTCGAGTAGGGAAGATTTTATCTGAGGAATTTCCCTTTTTCTATAAAACAAAACGAAAATTAAAAGCTGAACCATATTATGCTAATCATTGTTTGAAATGCAAGGCACTACAAGGGGATTGGTTTATACTAGAATGGATTATTGATGAATCGTTAAAAGAGAAAAAGAAAGCAGAAATTCAAACCATAGAACTTCCTTTTGTTTGGAAAACAATAACACTACCAACAGATATTCAAGTTTATAACCAAAATGAAAAATCACTTGTAAGTAGTTTGAAAAATATCAAGTTACTCTGCAAAGAGTGCTTTGATGAAATCAGCAAAAGTTAGGCTCAATCCCAAATAGTTATTTGTAGTTAAAGCAGTAAGTATTTAATGTCGATTGATTTCATTTCTGTTAGATAATTACATGGTGAGTTTAGTGATTTCCTTAAAAAACAAGTCTTTCAAAAGAAGAGCATTAGTATTTGGATTACTTATGATTACATCCTTACTATTTTTGACAGATTCCTCTCAACCTATTCAAGGTAGTGAACTTATTTCATCAAGTAGTGATATGGAGACATTTGTTGTAAAAGATCTGGAGAATGGCAAAACATACGAGTTCTTAATAACAGAAGATGCAATGTTTGAAGATTATGATATAGGATTTGCAATTTATACTCATGAGAATTTTAGAGATAAAAACAAGGTATTAACACAAGATGATCCTGGAGATGGTTTCGAAGCAGCTAATTACACTGCTACAGCTGATGGAGATGTATATCTTGGTGTGTGGTTGAATGATAATGAATATGGGTTTGTTGATATAACAGTTACAGAACAAGGGACATCAAATACAATGACAATTGAAGACCATTTCCCAAGTATTTGGGTCTCATTGAGATGGGTTTGGATAATGCTAGGATGTATTATTGGTTTTGCTTTGATTTTTATCATACTTATTATTACATTCGTTGTCAGAGCAACAAAAAAACATGCTTGGAAAGTAAAAGATGCATTAGCTAAAGGAATAGCATTACCCCGTCATGGTCGAAAGAAAAACAAATGCCCATTCTGTAATGTAAAATTACCACCTGAAAGCATGGTTACATGTCCGTATTGTGGAGCTCCGATTACTGAATAGTAATCTCTTCACTCTTTCTTTTTACCCTCGAAAAATCTCTCTCTAAAAGTGTATTTCTCTATAATCAGTGTTTCAATGTAAAAACGATTAATTACTTCTTCAGACCTACTCAACAATCCTCCTATAAATTGGAGACCCAAGGTCTTTCTGTGGGGTACCGTAAGGAAGATAATTATCAATTATTTTTGATATTTCATCGTACTCCATGCCTGGTTGATAATGAGTCATCACACGCTTCAATCCTTGGTGGATTTGACTAGAGGGGTATTTGCATGCTATGAATCCTGCGAATTTTCCTGGTTTATCAAGGATAAGTGAGTATTCTCCTAAATCAATCTCACGTGGAAAAACTTCTTCACCGATTATTTCAGTTGCAAAAGCAGCTATTGCAGTAGCAATTCCTGAAACAAGATGTTCATTTATTTTATGAGTGGTTTTGAAGAATCCTTGATAGAGATTAAGCCCATGCTCGTTGTATATATTGATTGAAATGACTTGTGAGGAACCATACAGGGCAGTTTTACCTCCGAAAATCATTCCTACAGTAATTAATGCTGTTCCAATGCTTGTTGTAATTAATTCAGAGTGGAGAAATGCTTTCGAGAAACCCTCTGAAACAAATCTTAAAGCATAAACCAAAATACTGGCGTAAAAAGCAACAATGACACCAGCAATCATGAAACTTGTGCTCATTTTATGTTTCTGGTCAACTATGCTTCTCTGTCGAACAAGATGCCATAAGAAGAACGTTCCTGCAATTATTACTCCACCTGCAAGACAAATAATCCAGATAACATTCGCAGTGGCTTTTGAAAAATCCAACGTACTATCATATTCCACTGCATACACTTCTGATGAAAGCGTTAAACCAAAAACTCCTCCAAAGAGGAGAAAAACAACATATAGTGCAACTTGTTTGAGAGGGATTAACCCACTTAATGAGCTGGCGAAGAGAACACTGCAAATCCTTGCTAAGCCATTCGCTATTACACCAATTATTTAAAAAATAAAAGATAAGCGATTATCTACAGGATTACTAAATATTATT
>DAOVPS010000055.1:0-16121 GCA_030629105.1 Candidatus Heimdallarchaeota archaeon | reverse complement strand
CCATGGACTCTTGAGGTCTTTGTGTTCATTGTAAGTATAGTATTCAACACCATCGTATTTCTTAGCGTATTCGCTAATTCTACCACGTTTGACGTTCTTCAAGTTCATAACGTATGCCAATTTCTTCTTGTCAATACCAGCTTTATCAATTATGAAGCCAGTTGAATCTGAAAGGGTAATACATTTACCACCTAATTTGTTGACAAGTTCAACTGTGAATTGAGCAACATTTCCAGAACCAGAAACTAGACAGACTTTGTCTTTAATGCCAGCTTTATCGCCACGAGCTTTGATCATTTCTTCAGCAAACCAAACTGCACCATAACCAGTTGCTTCTGGTCTACCAAGGGAACCACCATATTCTGGGGCTTTGCCAGTTAAGACACCATGGAAAACGTTTTTGATCTTACGATATTGACCAAACATATAGCCAATTTCACGACCACCAACACCAATGTCTCCTGCTGGAACATCAAAATCAGCGTCAATATATTTGTAGAGCTCGGTCATAAGTGATTGACAGAATCTCATAACTTCGCCATCAGATTTTCCTTTTGGATCGAAGTCTGACCCTCCTTTACCACCGCCCATAGGCAAACCGGTTAAAGCGTTTTTGAATAATTGTTCAAAAGCTAAGAATTTAAGGATACCATCATAAACTGATGGGTGGAATCTCATACCACCTTTGTAAGGACCGATGGCTCCGTTGAATTGAATTCTGAAACCTCTGTTAACTTGAACTTTGCCCTTATCGTCTACCCATGGAATTCTGAAGTGAATTACTCTTTCAGGTTCCACGATTCTCTCGACAATTCCAGCTTCTACAAATTCCGGATGTTGTTCTAGAGCTGGTTCGATTGAATCCAAAACTTCTTTGACTGCCTGATGAAATTCAGGTTCGTGTTTGTTTCTTTCCAATACTTGCTTGTAGATTGGATCTGTAATCTTTCCCATTTTGAATATACCTCAATAACTTTTCTTTGCGGGATTGTTATTGACAATAAATCACCAGTAAGTGGGGATTTATCTTCAACTTCATATGAAGTTATGACTGACAGAAATTCCAAAAGTGTTTAAGAACTTTTTCCAATTTCTGCCAATTGGTTTTTTTAGCAGTCGTTCTAACAGAAATAATTCTCCCTTCGATTTTTTTCATATCCTTTCGGTTATTTTGATAGATTTAAATGGTTAGTGAGCTTCTTTTATCTTAGAAAATACGTTCTTCAATATGAGAATCATTTTTCTAATGATAAGGTGATTTGTATCCAAGAAATAGATAAAACAGATAAAGGACTCATAATTCTAGTTATTTTTGGTGTTGTCTTCACTTCTTTTGCTTGGATTGGTGATATTGCTTCCTGGATCTATATTGGGAATGGATTCATTATTGATATCATTTTATTATTTGTAGCAATAACATTAACTATTGGGACTGTTTTCCTTCGTAGTAAGGTGAAGAAAAAAATACCTACATCCATTCCAAAGGAAGAATCAAGTGAACAGACCGATGAAACTAAAATAGAAGAAGAAACAACTGAAACAGATAGAATCTTCTCTTGCAGTAGTTGTGGAGCAATTATTACTCTTTCTGATGAAAACTGCCCCTCGTGTGGTTCATCAAAACCTGTTTGTGTGGTTTGCCTTTCTGAATTAAACGAGAATGATACAATAGTGAAACTCACCTGTTGTTCCTCATATGCTCATAAGGATCATATTGATAATTGGGTTTCAGTTAAGGGTCATTGTCCAAAATGCCTTAAAGAAATTCTAGATAACAAACAAAATATCTTATTGTTATAATTTCATTGTTTACAGAATTATTTTTGCTTCTTTGGTGATGCAGAAATTACTCTGAATGATGCATGTTTTAACTTATTTAATTTGTTTATATTTATAACAAAAGCAGTCATTTGCTCAGTTGTTCTTGAGAAAGCTAAAGTTCCAGCATCAAGAACTCGTAAACCTTCTATTTTGCTTAGGATTTCTTTTAGTACATCCTTTGCTTCTTGTTTATCTGAAGTAAGAAAAACATCAACATCCAATGGATGATTTAGTCTATTGAGTTTCGCCGCAGAAATGGTTTTGAAAGCCCCAACTACCGTCACACCTTCAGGAACTGAAGCTTGAATATACTCACTCACAGAGGGATAATCGAATTGTTCCAAACACATGCTCTCTGAGCAATATGCTAAACCAGCCTTAAAAGCTAATGGAACTATCACATCAACAATTATCGCATCGGCTTTGATATCATATCCTAAATCTTCTAATGTGCTACAAATATGTTCTGGGGGAACTACAAAGAACAAAATATCACATTGCTTTACTACTTCTTTATTTTCATCACCATAAAAACTATTCACTGAAAGTTTTGCATTTAATTCTTCAGCAATTGTCTTTGCTTTTTCTGCTGATCTTGAACCAATCATTATTTTGTATCCGACTTGCGCTAATCTTAAAGCAATTCCCTTACTTTGCTTACCAGTTCCAGGAATCATACCAATTTTCTTCTTTGTCATTTCGCATCACACACACTGGTTCAAATAACGATTGTTAATATAGTTAATCAATGGTGATTTGTTATAAGATTTCCCCCAGAACGTTTATCTTAAGATTTATAAATTAACATAGAAATCGAATGTACTGCTGTTTGTTAAAGATAAACAAAAGCAGCTTTGCTGGAGTATGAAACACATGTCACAGTCTTCATCTTCGTTCGAGAATTATAAAATTAAACAAAGTCTTGAACGGATAGAAAGAAAGAGATCTCATACTGGAGCTACTAGTTTAGTATCTCTCTACATGCCTCATGGCACATCAATTCCTGATGTTACTCAACAATTAGTTAATGAAAGAGGAACTGCTGCTAATATCAAAAGCAAAGCAACAGGAAAAGCTGTTATTGCAGCTCTTTCAAGTATTCTTAATAGATTAAAACAAGTTAGAACATTACCTGATAATGGTTTAGTTATTTTCTGTGGCATAACTCAAACTGGCAAGGTAGAATATTTTCCAATAAGACCAGTTCGACCTATTGCAAGAAAAATGTACGTTTGTGACACTAGATTTCATACTGAGTATTTGCGAGACCAGCTTGAAGTAAAAGAACAGTTTGGATTAATGGTTGTTGACCGAGAATCAGCTGCTTATGCTTTACTTCGTGGAAACCATATGACTTTCCTCCGGAAACTTCATTCTTTTGTTCCAGGAAAACATGGTAAGGGTGGCCAATCACAGAGACGTATTCAAAGAGGAACTGAAATCTTAGCTAAAGATCATTTGAGAAGAGCTGGAGAAGCAGCAAGCGAACTCTTTCTGGAAATTCCAGATCTCAAAGGAATAGTTGTTGGTGGTCCGTCTCTTGCTAAAGAGAATTTTGTTAGAGGTGATTTCATTGATTTTCGTCTTAAAGACAAAATAATGGGTACTGTTGATACTGGATATACTGGAGAACAAGGCATACGAGAATTAATGGAAAAATCAACTGAAATTTTGAAGGATGTTCGATATTTAGAGGAGAAGAAACTAGTTCAAGTATTTTTGAGTGAACTTGGAAAAGACACTGGTTTAGTTGCTTATGGCCAAAAAGAAGTGCTGAAGGCAATGGAATTAGGTGCCGTAAAAATCCTCCTCATAAGCGAAGAACTTGATGTGATTCAAACTAAAGTACTCTGCCCTAAATGTAAATATGAAAAGCAAGAAGCTGTAAAAGCTCGTGAATTTGTTGAATTTGAAGAAGAGATCATTAAAAGTAACTGCCCTGAATGTGGAAGTTCTAAACTATCCATCGATGATACACAGGATTTTGTTGAAGAACTTGGAAAACGATCTGTTGAAACAGGTGCATTGACAGAAATCATAAGTATAGATACAGAAGAAGGCGTGATTTTATTCAAATCATTTGGTGGTCTTGTAGCAATATTACGTTATCCTATACGTGAAATGTAGAAAAAAAAGTAGAAAAGATATTTTAGTATCTTCTTCTTTGTTTCTTTTTAAAAGGTGGCCTATAATCTTCTGGTGGTTTAGGAAAATTATTTGGGATTTTATCACTAGGCGGAATATCAGTGTCCTCCTCTAATTTATCCAATTCCCCATATTTTCCGATATTCAAGCGTAGTTCATTACGAACTACTTTGATAAATCCATTACTTACTTGTCCGATATCTCCATTCTCGAGTAATTCAATACTTTGATCCCATAATGAAAGAAAAATTCTCCCAGTACTATCCCCTACTTCTACTTCAGATAATTTAAGCTCTTTTCCATCCCTAGACTGTATTTCACGAATCTCTCCTTTTGTTATTACACGAAACAGAACATCAATATTTCTCATATCAGCTTTTAAATCAACAATTTTCATTTTCATCACTTTCAAAATAATATGTCACAGATTTCCAGTCATTCATTAATATAACTAGTGGTACCACGTTTAATTATTGCACAGGTAATGAAACTCTTCCTATTTAGGCAAAAAATCTTCTACTTATAGGTGGGATATTTTTGACGCTCCGTAAATCAAAAAGAAATGAATAACTATATTAAGAATTTTTCATTACAGTTTTTCGCTGTTTTATAGAGGATTAACAATGAAGCAATCTGACTCAAAATCTACTTTGGACGATTGTGAGTGGGCTAAAGAAACAAAACGTTGGAAAGTAGTGCCCCGTCCTTATCCCTTTAAAGAGTCAGTAGTTTTCTTAAAAAACTGGGTATTCGGACCATCTAAAAAACATAAAGGATCGGCTGAATTCATTCCTAAATCTAGTATTGCTAATGATATTACTCCATCCATTAAACTCGGATTTATTGGCGATATAATGAGAATGGCTAATCATCAACTTGTTATTGATAAATCGATAAAAGATTTTTTCAAAGATATTGATTATCTAATCGGCAATTTTGAAGGAATTATAACTACAAAGTATAAGAGAGGAGCAGTAGGATCACAAATATCAACCGAAAGTGATCTTGAAGCAATTAAACAACTCTTTCCACCAGAAAAAATTCTCTTAAGTTATTCTAATAATCATGCAGGGGATTTCGGTTGGGATGAATTTCAAAAAAGCTATAAAATAGTGAAAGACCATGGTTTTATGGTCATAGGTAGAAGAGATGAACCTTCAATCCTTCTTGATAAGAAAGTAAATGTGGCAGCTGCTTCATTTCTTAGTGATCAAAGATGCTCGTTCATTTCTAATAAAGAAGAAATTTCTAATTATTGTAACAAAGATGCGAAATTCAACATATTATATCCACACTGGGGTTTTGAATTACAATTCTATCCTTGGCCAACTCAAGTTGAATTAGCAAAGAAATTACTAGATACTTGGGACTTGATTTTAGGTCATCATGCACATACTCCACAACCAATATCATTATATCCGACAACAAAAGGAAACAAAGCTGTTGCTTATTCTCTTGGTAATTTCTGTTATGGGCTTAAATGGAAGAAGTATCATCATAATGGATTAATCATAAAAACAGAAATAGGGCCAAATAAGAACCAAGTTTGGCAAACTGGACAATTAGATTGGGAGTTTATCCAGGTATTTTTCGAAAAACATAAACAAGCTAGAGTATCCATTATAGACAATTACAAGCACTTTAAGCATCTAAAATGAAACTGGAATTTTGATATTAATTATTTTCCATATGTTTTTGCAGAACCTTTAGCAATAACATCGTGTTTGTGAATACTCTCAAGACTCTTTACACTAGCAGTTAACTCCAATTTCAAATTACTAAATTCTTGTATAGCTTTTGCTATAATGCTTCGACAAACATCTTCAACAAACATGGGGTTATCATGCATACAATCAATTATGCTTTGCTCGTCTTCTGTTTTAAGTATGGAATATGTTTCTGCAGGAAATGATTTTCTTAGTACTTTTACCATTGATTCAAATGAAGGCAATTGACTCATTTCACCTTTAACAGATAACTTGCCAAGGGCTCTTTGAATATGTGTTTTATTCTCGGGATTGTTTTCCATTGCATGTGGACAAACTGTATTCCCTATATATTCAACTGAAATACATAATTGATCTTCCACACCTTCTTCTAGCCAAGTTTCCACAGTAACGTTTGTCACTTCAAAGGTTTTTTTCTTACTTTTAGGTGTTTCAGTTTCATAAAAGAAATCAAAATTGAGTGAGAGATGAGCTCTTGTAAATGGGTGTTTTTCTTTCAATTTCCTTAAGACTTGTAAAGATAATTCCTCAACTGAATTGTGAGCATTTCTCTCGTCGTTTATAATTTCAACAATGGATTCACTAATACGAGACATATGTGCTCCTTTCATGTTTGCAGGAAGATTCATTGTGGCTTCAATTAAGGGTGCAAGATGAAATGTTTTGCCATTTCTGGTTATAACTAATAAAGTCTTGAAATTAGTAATTCCGACATAATCTAATGAAATTTCATCTTTTGGTCGTTCGTTTTGTGTTTCTATTTGTTTCTTCAAACTAATTCACTCTTGCAGCTATATCTATGCTTACTATATTCGATGTCTAGATTTAAGAATTAAAACTCTTTCTTTTGATTTCCAGAATTCCTTATTAAAATCGCCCAAGATTTAGTTGGTTTATGCAAAATAGGAAAAGCTTTTCATTTAGATAAATGTTGATATTAGTATTTGCCAGTTAATTTGGAGATGACTATGACCATAACAACCGTTCTCTTTGATATGGATTCAACATTAAATTCGATCGATGAAATTGAGTTTAGTCAAAAATACTTCAAAATGCTGCATGAACGGTTTTTTTCTGAGTTTGAATTACAATTTTTTTACAATTCCTTGACAGATATCACAACAAAAGTTATGCTCAGTAGATCACCTCGGGAATTAGCAGTTAAGACCTTCATGAAGGAAATGTCAAAACGCTACAAAAAACCACAGAAGAAACTATATGAAGATTTCAAAGATTTTTATGCTACTGATTATAATCAATTGGAAGAATTTGTTAGACCTGCCGAAGGCTCACAAGAAGCGGTTCAGACATGTTTTGATAAAGGTCATACTGTTGTTATAGCAACAACTCCTGTTTTTACTGAAGCCGCAATTATGAAACGGTTGATGTGGAGTGGAATGGGAGAGTTTACGTTTAAATTGGTTACTCATGCTGAGAACATGCATTTTTCAAAACCTCGTGAAGAATTCTATCTAGAGATCTTGAAGAAAATCAAGAAAAAACCCGGTGAGTGTATAATGGTTGGGAATGAATTTATGGGTGATGTTTACAGCCCGACAAAAATAGGCATGAAGACATTTTATGCTCCATTAAGACCAGATAATGAGGACCTATTTATCTCACCTGAGTTAAAGCGCTTCAGTAAGATAAAACCAACGTATAAAGGGAAATTGCCCGATTTTACAATGATTGTCAAGAATGATTTTCAGAAGCTAGACTAGATCAATAAGACTGTTTTCTTCAAACTCCTTTTCTGACAGAATTCGTAAATTATTTTCTAATAGTAAGGCAGTAGTGACCCCTTTCCCTGAAGTTTTAAACCTCTGATTTTGTTTTACATTATAAATAAAATGAACTCCACATGAAGGGCTATTTTCACTTTATTCAGTTTTGCTACTTCTAAAACTTCTAATGCTCCTTTTTTGAAATTTTCAGTTACATCATTACCATTTATCGTTACAACTTTTGCTTTTCCTTGTAAAACATCTTCACCTGATCCGCGAATAATGTCTTGTGGATCTCTTGGAGTTGATAAACCACCTAATTGTTCTGGACAAACTGGGATCAAAAGGTGTTTATCCATTAATTCCAAAATTTGTTTATTTTTATTACTTGAACCATCATAGACACAATTAATCCCTAACAAGCAAGCACTTACAATTATTGGACCAATATTTAACTCCTCAACCTTCTCTGTGTCTTTTTTAATGTGATTCATAAAATATGCCTCGTTACAAAATTTGTCTGTTATTAAGAGTTTTACACTAATTTATCTTAGAGTCATTTAAATCAAAGTAATTTATTAGTAATTTGCAGGTATAGATATACCTTCTCCGGAGATGGTATTAAGGTGAAATCTCGAAACATCAATTATGACATAATAGCCCATCTTTACAGTTTCATTACAGGATTCTTGTACATATTAGGTGGTGGTTTTACAGAAAAAGCCTTTAGGAGAATATTTTTCACCGAATTCATAAAAGCGAAAGGAAATGAAGAAGTATTAGATATCTGTTGTGCAAACGGTAAAGGAACTCAATTTTTGGCTTCCTATTTCAAGCAAGGAAGGGTTACGGGAATTGATCTAAATCATGCAATGATTAGTTTTGCTATCAAGAACACAAAAAAAACAGCAAACGTAAATTTTCGTGTTGGTGATTGCACAAAATTGGATTTTCCTGACCAATCTTTTGATTTTGTGAACTCATTCCTAGCACTTCACGAAATACCAACACAATTAGTAAAAGTCGTGCTCAAAGAAATAAAACGTGTTTTAAAAGGCACGGGTCGTTTACTTGTTTTTGATTTTAAACTACCAGAAAAATCAACTTTCGATTTGAATTTTGTGTATTATGCTTTAAGATTAATAGAAGATGAATCTGCTGCAAGATTTATGATGATTGACCAAATAAAGTATATAGAAAACCAAGGATTCAAACTTATACATAGTAAAGAATACCATTATGGTTTTACTCGAGCATATCTCTTCAAAATAGATAAAAGTGTTTCATCTAGACTAGTTTAAAATAAAGAAGTATTTTATTGGGAAAATAACTATCCTATTTTCAAGTGAATAAATAAGCAATTTTAACGAGGTATTAAACTAAACCTCGTTCAACAAGCATACTAAATTCTTCTAAGGAAAGCTTCTTGCCTGCCTTATATTTCTCTAAAGCTTTTTCTGCCCGAGCTTCAATTGTTTCTTTCACTTCTCTGAAATGGTCTACTCGTGCTTTTTGCCTAATATTCTGTAATGATTTTTGATGCTTCTCTTTTGCTTTAATGCGTTCAATGAATTGTTTGTGAGTTTCATCTGCGACTTTTTTTGTTTCAATGAAATCTTTATGACACTGGTCAGCTTCTTTGCGAATTTCATCGATTTCAGAAAATAATTTGCTCATTTCATGATGATGTCTTTGAGAAGATTTTGCAGTTCTAATAACTGCTTTATGATAATGGTTCATTTCAGCTTTTAGACCTTCAAAAGTACTGAATCGAGCATTTCTTTCCTGACGAAGAGCTCTTATGCCTTCTGCTTCTTCAAGTTGTTCTTGTAAGGCAGCAATTTCTGTAACAAGTCGTTTTTCTTCATCTGCAGGTAGGATTTCAGTTTGAATTTTCCATTCAAGTTGCTTGAGATTTCTTCGTAGAACTTTCTCTGGGATAGGTGGTTTTGGTAATGGTTCTAAATCTTCGGTTTCTTTGATTTGATCGACTTCTTTCTTGGCTTCCGCAAGATTCTTTCGAACTTCTTCTCGCTTTACTTTGTATTCCTGGACTTTATTGTTTTCATCGTCTCTTTGAATTTGATGATCTTTGACTTTGGCTATAAGTTCAGCCATTTTCTTATTTAATACGTCTCTTCTATCAGCTTTTTCTCGAGCTTCTGTGTTGAGTTTATCTCGAGAGACTCTAAGCTCACTTGCTTGTTTCTCGAGTTCTGATAATTTTACGACGATTTGATCGACTTCTGATATCACGGGGATCTCCTTTTATGATTCGTTTGGGATTTAATAATAAAAGTTAAAACTAAAAGTTTTAACTCGCAATCTTATTCTTTACTCAAATTCCACTGAGTGATACTCGAAAATGAAATGTAAACTTTTATAAAGTCTTCGTCTAGACCTCTTTAAAGAAATCTGAAATAATTAGGTTAATTTAAAGCAAAAAGTTTTGAATAATAAAAGCTCAAACTCTCCGAAATGCTAAAAAACCTAAAGGTTTCGCAATAATATATTATAAAGAACATTAGGATAAGGCATCGATATACTAGCATAAGACGTGAACCCTATGACAAGTAGATTCTTGAGAGTATTCAAACCATTCACTCATCTTACGTTTGAAGTAAAAAAACCTGATCGAACAGTTTCCTTTAAGGAAAAATCTGTTTGGACGATTGTCTGTCTAGTGGTTTATTTCATCATGATAAGTGTACCATTGTATGGAATTGAAACAGCCGCTGGTCAAGCAGATCCATTCTTTGCTATGAGAGCAATTCTCGCCTCTCAAAGAGGTACATTGGGAGAATTAGGAATTGGACCAATCGTAACTGCAGGTTTGATTATGCAGTTATTAGTCGGTAGCCAAATCATTAAAGTTGACTTTAACAATCCTGAAGAACGAGCACTCTATACTGGTGCCCAAAAAGTCTTGAGTGTCTTAATGATTCTCTTCGAGGCTGGTGCATACATCTTCGGTGGTGCTTATGGAGAAGACATCTCCCTATTAACTGGTTCACTCATCTTCTTACAACTGCTGGCCGCGGGATTAGTGGTTATGCTGATGGATGAGCTGATACAGAAAGGCTATGGCTTAGGTTCAGGAATATCATTATTCAGTGCTGCTGGTGTTTCGTTTAATATCTTAAATGGTTTATTCGCTTTCACAGAAGGGATCGGTGCAAATCCCGCAGGAAAATACTATGGCGCTGTCATAGCATTCTTCTACGGTTTAACTAATGGTGAGAAATTCATCAATGTGGTTTATCGGCCTATAAATCCCGATATTATAGCTTTTCTGGCTACGATTATTGTTTTCGGCCTGGTTATCTATGTGGAATCGATGCGGATTGAGATACCGATTTCGCATGCGAAGTACAAGATACCGGCGCGGTATCCCATCAAGTTTCTGTACACGTCTAACATACCGGTAATACTGGCGTCGGCGTTGTTTGCGAATGTGTACTTTATCTCCCAGATACTGTACAAGCGGATGCAAGGCAATCCGATAGTCGATCTTCTGGGTCGTTGGGACTTTACGGGAGAGCAGCCTATGCCAGCAGGAGGTCTGGTTTATTATACTACGGCTCCGCGGGGAATCTCACAAGTCATAGATGATCCTATGCGGGCTCTAATTTACATCGTGATACTGGTAGGTGCTTGTATGATCTTTTCAGCTATTTGGCTAGAAACGGCTGGTATGGGTCCGAGAGATGTTGCGAAGCAGCTCCTAGATGCAGATATGCAGATTCCTGGTTTCAGACGAAACCCCAAAGTACTAGAGAAATACCTTGAAAGATACATTCCAATCGCAGCTTTACTGGGTGGTTTCTTTGTTGGACTTCTGGCCGGATTTGCAGACTTCCTGGGTGCTCTGGGAACGGGCACGGGTATTCTGCTGACGACGGGTATTATCAAGCAGTATTCAGAAATTATCGCTAAAGAAAGATTAGCAGAAATAAGTCCTGCTGTGCGGGGCTTCCTGGGCATGGAGTAATCTCCATAGCTCTTTCACCCTTTTTTCCCTCTATTGGGAACAAATTCGCGAGGGTAGCCAAGTGGTCAACGGCGAAGGACTCAAGATCCCCAGTGCATAACTGGAACAAACAGGCGTATGTCGTTGGTAACCTGATGGGAAATCCTTTCCTGTAGAGGTTCGTGCGTTCGAATCGCGCCCCTCGCACCAATTGTTTTTTTATATTTTTTAGCATTACCCAGTAGATTGTAAAAGGGAGAAAAGTATATTACGAGTAATTATTCAATTATAGTGGGTTATTCAAATGGTGAGTAAGAAAACACTTAGTGTTACTTTGTTAGTATTATTATCAACTTTAATTTTCGTTCAATTTAGCATTTGTGCGCAATCAATAAGCAAAACCTATATTCCAAATGGATTTAAACAAAATTCTGTTAATCCCACTTTCGATCAAATACATACAAATCAGTTCAATGAATCCGCAGAACCAATTACTTGGTTCTATTTGAATATTGGTGTTGTAATTCTTGTTCCTTTAGTAATGATTGTACAAACAATTATTGATAAAACAAGAAAGAAACCTGATGTTCCGAAAAAGCTAGAAGAAGAGGAAGAAGAAGAAGAAATTGAGGAAATAGAAACAAGAGTAGAACCCTCTAAATTCAATCCACTGCTTCTTAGAATAGGATTTTTCACACTTTTTATCCAAAACATTATGATTCTACCAATGTTAATAATCTTTATGGCATTGGCTTTAGCTATAAATGTGGGCGGTCCAGGAGGAAATCCTGGTTTGGAATCTGCTACAACTAATCTTTTCAGAGCATTCTCAATCGTATACTATCTTGACTTTACTGCTGCAATATTATGTGTTGTAGGTTTGATATTGTTTTCATTATCAATTAAAGAAAAAGTTCAAGGTTTTGTTGCTTCAGGTTTTTGGCTCCTGTGGATTGGAGTTGGAATATATCCAAGAATCAACTTTGTGACTAGTTTAGGTCTCTTTAATCCAGTACCTGCTGGTGGAGACATCTTTGAGTTCTTTTTAGGCTTCTTTGGTAACACTACATTCCTATTGACTTGTGGATATGGTTTATTTGCTTTAGCATTATTTTATACCGCAAAAGTATTGGTTTCAAGTGGTAAACTACAGCGTGGTGGTCTTCTTAATGCTTTTGGACTTGTGAATTTCGTTATAGGTGCTTTTGCAAGTATCTTACTTTTACTTCTATTGACCTGGGGATCTCAAATGACTATTGAAGCAATTACAAGTTTGTCATTTATACTGGCTGCATTTTGGGCATTGAAATTCTTAGCATCGCCTATTCTTGGCATGGTAACTGGAATTATAACGTTTAATCGTATAGGTAAAGCAAACAAAATCACGAATTAAATTCAATTTGAAATACGAGGAAATTTTCCTCGTTTTTCTATTGTTTTTTTATAAAATAGTTATTTTCATTTTCAATTAAAATGTCTACTGCTAATTTTCTAAAAGAAAGTTCTAAGTCTTGTGAATCGTTTTGGAAACACTTTATCGAATTTTCCTAAATCTTGTTTCTTAATTTTCACTTTCTTGATTTCGTGCAGATCAAAGATAGTTCGATAACCAACGAATAATTGAGTATAAGCTTTGATGTCAGTAGTTAGCTCAATTTTCTCATCTGTTGCTTTTGTTACCTTTGCTTTTCCATCCTTAATTGTAACTAATATTGGTTCTGAATTCCAAGGAGCATATTCATCGTCAATCTTCATTGTTAATGTGACATCTAGGTCTTTATCAAACTCTAAGAGTTCTAATGCTTTCTTAACATCGATAACTCGAAACATTGGACCACCTATCATCTGATATTTGAAACTACCTTCCCAAAGATCATCAAAGTAATCAGTAATTCGTTCATCACCAAGCAATGGATAACTGAAGTCTTTATTCTGATCAGTGTGTTTCTTTATATAATCTAAAACAGTAAGACGAGCTGCTTCGCTATCAACAATTACGTTTCGCATATTCAATCGAACATTCCAGGGACCTTCTTTCTTCTCTAAACGAGTTGTAAAGTATCCTACGTTTTCTTCTCCATCCTTAATGACAAATACTTTAGTCTTCTTCCTAGCGTGATGATATTTCCAAAATTCTAAGTCATCATAAATTGTTAAATTAAATTTTGAACCGATTTTCTCTCTAATTGGCATACACATTTTAAATGATTCATCTTGTGAGATTTCTTCAATTTTTAGTGGTTTGAAATCCTTTGGAAGTAAGATATTCTTAGGCGAAGAAATTATCAATTCAAAATCAGCACAATTCTCATAACCATATCTACGATAAAAAGAAAATTTGAAAGGATAAAGAACTGAAATATATTCATTATTTCTTCTCATAACCTTGAAAGATTCCTTAATTAATTCTGTAATTTGTCTTTGCTTTCGAAATTCGGGTTTTGTGGCTACTGCACCAATTCCTCCCATGCCCATTAAGACACCTCGAACGAACATTCTGTAACTATGTATAACATATGTGCTTGCTACTTTGCCATCAATGAAGTATCCCAAACAGTTGTCGAGATTAAGTATAGAGAAGAAATCTTGCCAATCCTCTTTAGAGGTTTCTCCTCCACCTGCAAAACAATAATCCCATAAATCCTTGAGTTCATCTATATGTTCTTCAGATAATTTGTTAATAGCCAATTTTCTAATCTCCAAGTTTTCTGAGTTGATATTTTTAATAACTTTTGTCTATTATCTGTATATTTCGAGTATTAACTGACTTTGCGTAAGATTTTTAATATGAAAGTAAAAACTGAGATATCACTGAATAACAGCCGTCGTAGCACAGCTTGGTAGTGCGACTCCTTGGTAAGGAGTAGGTCGTGGGTTCAAGTCCCATCGACGGCTCCAATTCTTTTCTTCTTTAATCTCCTTTACTGTTCAAGCTCTGCGGTTCAAACATTAAAACATATGATTTCATGGGACTTACTGGTCTATGTTCAATTCCTTTTTCAACAACGATCAAATCCCCTTCATTTAAAAGTAAATCCTGGAAACCTTTCCGTTGTAAAATAAAGGATCCTTTTACCACATAAAACAATTCATCTTCTTTTTCATGTTTATGATATGGATATTCTCCCTCGAATAATGCAAGTCGAACAACTTGATTGTTTAGTTTAGCAACATCTACTGGGGTCCATGGTTTTTTGATTTCAAAACGCTTTTGATCTATATTTATTGGTTGATTCATAGATTTCTATTCCCTCTTGTTTGTTATAAGATTTCCTTGAATATTTGCACAAAAAACTCCTTCTGTGTATAAGAATTCACTCTGTTGGAGTTTTTAACTTAAGAATTTAAATTATGATTAAAGAGATTTCTGTCGGCTGATGAGTATGGTTCACAATATCAATGGTGTTACTAAATTTTTGAAAACAAAAGAAGTCTATAAACAGCATCAGCAACAAAACAAAGCTAATCAGTATAGTGAAATTATTATTTCCCTTAAGCAAAAGAGTGTTTTCGAATTACTACAGATTGCTCGGAAAGCGAAAAATCGTCACCACAGAGTCTTTGCAGTTCATCTCCTGGGAAAGCAAAAAAAGAAAAGAGCTGAGATTATTTCTCAGTTACGAGAAATTGTTGCTTATGAACATCGATCTGTAAAAAATGAAGCAATTTGGGCTTTAGCGAAACTTGGAGATAGAAGTATCCAATCCTTACTATTCGAACTTTATTCGACAGATATGTCTGAGTTAGAAAAAAGTCTCACAGTAAAAATGCTCGGGAAAATTGGCGATGAAAAATCCATAACATTTCTTCTAGATGTTAGTACTCATTCCCGGAATTTAACTGGTTTGAATGCAGGTACAGCTATTCATGAGATTATTGACAAAACAGGCATCCAACCACTTCTTCAAGCTCTTGAAGATGAATGTGATTTAATTCGACAGGAAGCAATATGGATTCTTTGTGCGAGATGTAAATTTCTTAGTAATAAAAAAGAAAAGAAGACTATTATAAGAGAATTAATTAGCAGATTGGATCATGAGGATTCAATTCCAACAAGAGTTGTACTTTGTTATAATCTCTCAATTCTCAACGTTCCAAAAGCATCTCAAGAATTACTAGTTCTTTGTGCAAGTGGACAAATCCCAAATGACAGACAAATGTTCTTTTTAAATGAAGTAATTCGTGCTTTTATTTATCGTCAAAAAGAATCATCTCTGAAATTAGTTAGTAAACTCAATATTGCTATTGAGACTGTTGATGCTCGAGGTAGAAATGTTTCCACAACTAAACTTGTTTCAAGGTTGGAGAAATCAATAAGAAATTTGGATAAAATATTTGAAATTCTCTAATTTCTCTTTATCTCTGAATTCAACAAATAAGAAAACCTTCGGATTAACACAATCATGTTAACAAAGATTCCCTTCTTCTAGCTAATCATTCCGCTAGTTAACACATCCATGTTATATTTACCTATTTAAAAGATGGTTACCATATATAATATGGCGAATAGGAAGCTATTGTATCTACAAAAAATCAACAAGGGTATAAACGTTGATTTTTATGGGGGTGCAGTAGAAAAAGATGATAAGAAAATAGTCAAGTCTTCCGTACCCGTGGAAGCTTGATGACATTCGGAATCGTCGACTATTCGCCCCTTTTTGGTTATGGTGTAATTTTACTTTGTCTTGGTTTCCAAACCAAATTCTTTGATTTTCTCTATTACTCGAATGGTCT
>DAOVPS010000205.1:0-5054 GCA_030629105.1 Candidatus Heimdallarchaeota archaeon | reverse complement strand
GAAACAGATGGCTTGTTACCAAATGAAACAGTAACAGGTACTGGTGCAGGACTTAGTGCAGAATTAGCACCGGGTTTAATTGGACAAATCTATGATGGAATTCAACGTCCCTTACCCTTGATTCTTGAAAAAACTAAAGACGATTTCATCAGAAGAGGTGTCGTAGCCTTTCCTCTAGAATATGACAAGAAATGGTCTTTCAAACCAACCATAGAAAAAGGAACAAAAGTAACAACAGGAGATTTTATCGGTACAGTTCAAGAAGGTCCTGTTGTAGTTCACAAAGTAATGATTCCACCTGGTGTACAAGGAACTTTGACCAGTGTTGTTAAAGCTGGAGAATATAATGTTCTTGATCCTATTTGCCAAGTGAAGAATAATGGTAATCAAATTGATATCCCAATGTTACAGAAATGGCCAGTAAGATTTGGTCGTCCAATAAAAGAAAGATTAGAACCAACCATTCCCTTACTAACTGGTCAAAGAATTTTCGATACATTCTTCCCTATTGCCAAAGGTGGGACAAGTGCAATTCCTGGTGGTTTTGGTACAGGGAAAACAGTTGCACAACACCAATTAGCTAAATGGTCTGATGCAAAGATTGTGGTATATATTGGCTGTGGTGAAAGAGGAAATGAAATGACAAATGTCCTTGAAGACTTCCCTGAGTTAATTGATCCAAATACTGGCGAACCTCTTATGAATCGTACAATTCTTATTGCAAACACTAGTAATATGTCAGTAGCTGCTCGAGAAGCGAGTGTATATACAGGTATGGCTCTCGCAGAGTATTACCGTGACATGGGTTATGATGTAGCCTTGATGGCTGATAGTACTTCTCGATGGGCAGAAGCTATGAGGGAAATTTCTGGTAGATTGGAAGAAATGCCTGGAGAAGCTGGTTATCCTGCTTACTTGGCAAGTAAAATCGCTCAATTCTATGAACGAGCTGGCAGAGTCAAAACTCTAAGTACTGAAGATCGACAAGGTTCAATTTCGATTACTGGGGCTGTTAGTCCTCCTGGTGGAGATTTTTCTGAACCAGTCACACAAAACACTCTTCGAATCACCAAAGTCTTTTGGGCTTTGAGTAAGGATCTCGCTGCGAGAAGACACTTCCCAGCAATTGATTACTTGGTTTCTTATACTCTTTATACAAATGAATTAACTCCTTGGTTTATTGAGAATGTCAATCCAGCCTTCATGTCTTATCGCTCTGAAGCAATGAGTCTCTTACAAAAAGACAAGGAATTAGAAGATATTGTACAATTAGTAGGTCCTGAAGCATTACCTGAATCTGAGAAAATTATTCTAGAATCAGCAAGAATGTTGAAGGAGGATTTCTTACAGCAAAACGCCTTTAGTGATGTTGATAGTTTTTCAACGATGCAAAAACAATGGTTAATGTTGAAGATTATTATTGACTTCTATCACAAAATGAGGGAATTGTACAATCAAGGAGTAAAGCTACCGGAAATGATGAATTTACCTGTTATAGATAAGATTGCAAGATTGAAATATATCCCAAATGAAAATGCTGAAAAAGACATGAATGGAATTCTTGCAGAAATAGGTGCCTTACAATCAGAAGATGTTGTCGATCGGGTAAGTGGACGAATGATGCCCAGTATGAAAGACGAGTAGGAGTAAGAAAAAGATGACTGAAACACCACAAAAAATTACTTCCGAAATATTATCAAAAAGAGTATTCAAAACAGCAACAGAAGTCACCGGTCCTTTGTTATTTGTTGATTTACAAGGACGAGCTGGAGTATCTTATGGAGAAATTGCGAAGATTAAATTACCAAATGGCGAAATGCGCTCTGGACAAATCTTGGAGGTCTCAAGAGATATTGCTGTTGTCCAACTTTTTGAAGGAACCTCAGGAATGGATGTAGAAGAAACCACAGTCCAATTTCTTGGGGAAACCATGAAATTACCGGTGTCTGCTGATCTATTAGGTAGGATCTTTGACGGCAGAGGTGAACCCATCGATAATCAACCAGCAATTATTCCTAAAGAAGAGTGGCCAATTTCTGGGTCACCAATTAATCCTTTTGCAAGACAATATCCAAGAGAATTCATTCAAACTGGATTATCCACCTTAGATGGTTTATTTACTCTTATTCGTGGTCAGAAACTCCCAATCTTTTCTGCGAGTGGGTTACCTCATAACGAAGTAGCCGCACAAATTGCCCGACAAGCAGCAGTTTTAGGTCAAGAAGAAGATTTTGCGGTAGTATTTGCTGCAATGGGTATTACAGCTGAAGAAGCACAATTCTTTAGAAACGAATTCGAAAAAAGCGGTGCTTTAGATAGAGTTGTACTTTTCTTGAATTTAGCAGATGATCCAGCAATTGAACGAATCATCACTCCGAGACTTGCTTTAACTGCAGCAGAATATCTTGCATATGAGTGTGATATGCACTTACTAGTAATTCTTACAGACATGACCAATTATGCAGAATCACTTCGAGAAATTGGTGCAGCACGAGAAGAAGTACCTGGAAGAAGAGGGTATCCTGGATATCTCTACTCTGATTTAGCTTCAATCTATGAACGAGCTGGTCGTATAAAAGGAAGAAAAGGATCTATAACTCAGATGCCTATTCTTTCAATGCCAAACGATGACATGACTCATCCCGTCCCAGATTTATCCGGTTATATAACCGAAGGGCAAGTTCTTCTAGATCGAGGTTTGCATCGACGAGGTATCTATCCTCCGATAAATATTGGTCCTTCCCTGAGTCGACTAATGAAAGAAGGGATTGGTAAAGGATTAACTCGTAGAGACCATAAAGAATTAGCAGATCAATTATACTATGCTTATGCTCGAGGTATCGATCTACGAAATCTCGTAGCTGTCGTTGGTGAAGAATCTCTTACTGAGGAAGACCACCGATTTTTGAAATTCGCCGATGATTTTGAGATTAAATTCATAAAACAAGGTCGAGATGAAAATCGTACGATTTTTGAATCTCTAGATATTGGCTGGGATTTGCTAAAGATGTTCCCCAATCCTAAACGTGAATTAAAACGTATTTCAGACGAAATTCTCGAATTCTTCCATCCAAAGAATCGCGATGAAAAAGTTGATTTTGATTCTAGAGATGTCTAAATCTACCGACGTATCTAGTTTCTTCCACAACTTTTTTTATATTTCACTTTTTAGCTATTTATAAGGAAAATAATCTGAGACATAAAATGAATGTGGTAACGAGATGAAAGGAGTAATCACTGCAGCTGGGTTAGGAACAAGAATGCTTCCTGCAACAAAATCCCAACCTAAAGAAATGCTTCCTGTTGCAAAAAAACCTGTAATTCAATATATAGTTGAAGAACTAGAAGAAGCTGGAATTCGAGATATCTTAATTATTACAGGGAAAAACAAACGAGCAATTGAAGACCATTTTGACAAAGATCCTATTTTATTAGCCGATCTTAAACAAAAGAACAAAGTAGTTCAGATCAGGGATTTAGAAGCTCTTGAAAATTTAAACATACATATTTTCTATGTTAGACAAGCAGTACCGACTGGTTTAGCAGATGCAGTTTATAAGGCTAAGGAATTTATTAATGATGAAGAATTCGTTGTTGCACTTGGAGATACAATAATTGATTCAATAAATAAGCCAATACATCTGACTCGCTTGATAGATTTCCATAAAGAAGCAAATGCATTGTGTACACTTTCAGCAGAACGCATCCCAATAGAACATTGCAATAGATACGGTATAATGGATATAGAGGAATTCAAAGGAAAAACCACTCCTAAAGCTTTCAAGGACAAGTACCTCGTAAAAGACTTAGTTGAGAAACCCTCGCAAAAAGAAGCACCAAGCAACTTGGCTATCTGCGGTCGATATGTTTTCAGTCCGGAAATTTTTAATTACATAGAAAAAATCGATGTAGGAAAGGGTGGAGAAAAACAATTGACTGACGCCATTCGTCTATCTCGAAAAACGGGTCAAATTGCTGCGTTACAATTAGCAGAAAATGAACGAAGATATGATACAGGTTCATTCTCATTATATGCAAAAGCATTTGTTGATTTTTGCTTGAAAGATGAGGAAATTGGACCAGAGCTTCGAGAGCATTTGAAAAAAATCAAACTCTAGTGTTTTATTCCTCATTATCAATAACGTTATCTTTGAACAGCTGTCTTTTGCCTGTGAGTAGATCTCTTGAATTATCAACTAAGTAAAAATTCCCTTCAACACCTACAATGAAGACAAGTTCATCTTTTAAGAACTCCTCATGTCTGTGTGCAGTTTTTGCTGGTACTTTAAGCGGTTCAAGTTGGTCAGGGATTTCTACTCGAATTGTACCACCACCAGAATCAACTTTTGCCAGGACAACAGCTTCTCTTCCTATAAAGTCCTTGTTTGTTGGTAACCTATAGGTTTCTGATACAGCTACTTTTCTCCAAATTCTGTCTACTATTATCGAGAGTAAAATCGGTGCTAGAATAATAACCGCAATTCGACCATATTTGTTCATATCAGGTTCTTGCCAGAATAAAAGCAAACCTAGACCACCGAATGTCATAGAAAAAACCGCGACTATTAGTAATAATGGAGCTGCAGTGCTCTTCTCAGTGCTGAATTTTCCGAAAACGTGATCAGGCGTTTCAATCCCGAGCTCTGGAGCTCCGGAAATATCCTTGTCTATACTTAGATCTTTATCAACTGTAATATCCTTATCTAGTGAGAAATCTTTGTCCAGGGAAATGTCTTTGTCTAGAGAGATATCTTTGTCCACAGATAAATCCGTATCATGCGATAAACTATGACCAGTACTAATACCCATTGTTACTAAAACAACTAATATAACGATTATACCAAATATTAAAAATCCGATACAAAATCCTCTTATCCACTCTTCCCATAGTAATAATTCAGCATTTAATGTGATTTGATCAAACAAAATTTTTATGATTGACAAATCTTTATCATAACCTCCTTTGTTGTCTTTATGGTTTTTTAATGAAATAATTTAATAGGAGAGAATAGTTCTCTCCAATTATAACTCTCCGAATGGAGAGTTCATGGTTT
>DAOVPS010000060.1:0-15246 GCA_030629105.1 Candidatus Heimdallarchaeota archaeon | reverse complement strand
TGTCTGGATTGATAAGTCCATTCAAAAAAGATGGAATGACTGAGAGACGAGTTAGACTTCCAGAAATTGTCATTGAAGAAGAGGAAACCATTCCAGAACCTTACTATATGCCAACTGAGAGTCCAAGCAGAGACCAATACGTAGAAACACATCACGCACAACCAACAACAAGATCACAGCAAACAACCTGTGAATTTTGTGGGTCATACTTAGATTACGATACAGAATTCTGTAGTGTTTGTGGCAATCGAGTCCACAATGGCTAATCAAAAAAAAAAATAAACTGATGCTTGCTTTCAATCTTCTCTAATATGCATTGTCATTGTACTTGAGATATTAGCGTATGATCTTATATTATCTGTAACCAGTTTATTCAGGGAACCTTCATTGTCAGATTCTATCTTGAGGATAATATCAAACAAACCCCAGACTAAAGAGATTTCTTCTAAGCCAGGTAACTTAGTTAGCTCTTCAAATAAATCGAATTCTGTTCCGCCCTTTACATTGATTAATACATAGGCTCTAACCATTACTTCACCAACCGGTTTACAGTTTTTTTAACATAATTTACCAAAGCTTTGGTGTAATTATTTAATTCCTTATAAAAATAGTTTAATCCAGATAATAAATTTTTATATGAAGACTATTGTGTTTTGCTCTTAAAACCATCTTTGGCGTTGATAGAATGCATTCAGATACTCGTAGACCCTACAAAACAGAAAGTGGTATAAAATTACTAGTCTATTATATTCGGCAAGATGATCCTAAGAAAAATACAGCTGTACATTTACACAAAATGGGTAAAATAGATCTGGTTCACAAAGCAGGAAATCTCCCACGAAATGCTGTTTTATTGAATCCTTTTTCAACAAAGGCTTTATCGATTGAGGATCTCCCGGCGATACAAACTAAAGGACTAATCGGTCTTGATTGCTCATGGGTTTCTGCGAAAAAAGTTTTTGGAATAGAAGAGGGTAATGAGGTACAATTAAAGAGCAAAGGAGGTTGGCGATTTGTTGATAGGATTCTCCCTTATTTACTCGCAGCAAATCCCATTAACTACGGAAAACCCTGCAAACTGAGTACTGCTGAAGCATTAGCTGCGGGACTCTATATTGTTGGTTACAAAAAAGATGCTAGGTATTTAATGGATGGTTTTAAGTGGGGTGAAAACTTTTTTGCTCTGAATTTCGAGTTACTCGAAGCTTATGCTGATGCAAAGAGTAGTCTTGAGGTAGTTCAAATACAAAATGATTATTTAGATACAATATACAAAAAAGATTAAACAGTATTAAATTAAATAGTGTAGTAAATTGAGTATCTAAAAAGGAAAAAAAAATCTCAAAATTATAGGAGTTTGCTAAATTTGTTAATAGGAATTGTTGGTAAACCATCGAGTGGAAAAAGTACTTTTTTGAATGCTGCATGTTTGACTTCTTCGAAAGTAGGAGATTATCCCTTCACCACAATTGAACCTGTGCCGGGTACAGGCTATGTGAGAATTCCTTGTGCTTGTAAAGAATTAGGTGTAAAAGATAATCCTCAAAATTCAATATGTATCGATGGAACTAGATTAGTACCAATTCAATTGCTCGATGTAGCGGGTCTTGTACCAGATGCATGGAAAAGTCGTGGTCTTGGCAATAAGCTCTTAGATGATTTGAGACGTGCAGA
This sequence comes from Candidatus Heimdallarchaeota archaeon, assembly GCA_030629105.1. Classification (GTDB taxonomy): domain Archaea; phylum Asgardarchaeota; class Heimdallarchaeia; order JABLTI01; family JABLTI01; genus JABLTI01. Next base: position 13,572 of record DAOVPS010000060.1, on the reverse strand, counting down.
CGTGTTAATACATGTAGTAGATTTTTCTGGTTCATTAGATGCTGATGGAAATAATATTGAACGAGGATCCTATGATCCAGAGAAAGACATTGTATTTTTAGAACGAGAAGTAGTGAAGTGGTTAGAACAATTACTACATAAAGATTGGACTCGCATTAGTCGAACTTCTGAAACAGAGAAAATTCCCATTGATAAATTACTTGCAGAAAAGCTTGCAGGATTACAAATCAAACAATCACACATAAAGAAAGCTCTAACAAAATCTGGTTTAAATATTGGAATTCCATCTAAATGGTCTAAAGAGGAAATCCTCAAATTTTTAACTTTACTTCGATCAATTGCAAAACCAATGATTTTTGCAGCAAATAAGATTGATATTGAAGGCTCAGAGGACAATTTCAATCGTCTAAAAGATCAATATGAAAAGGATTTAATCCCTTGTTCAGCATTAGCTGAATACTTTTTGAGGAAATTTGCAGAAAAAGAAATTATCTCTTATACTCCTGGAGATCCCGACTTTACAATTACAAAACCCGACAAGTTGACAGAGAAGGATAGCGCAACGCTTGAAAAATTGCGTATTGATATTCTTCAGAAACATGGTTCAACAGGAGTTCAAGCACTCATTAATCGTGCTGTTTTTGAAATAATGGATGTTATTGCTATTTATCCCGTTGAAGACCAACAAAAATACACTGATCATAGTGGTAATGTTTTACCTGATGTTTATTTAGTTCCTAGAGGAACAACTGCAAGAGAATTTGCTGGATTGATTCATCAAGATTTAGCTAAATCTTTCATTAATGCAATACTTGTGAAAACACAGAGAAGAATCGGTGATAATTACGAACTTGAAGATGGAGATATTATTAAAATAAACGCAGCTGAAGGGTTATAAAGTAACCGAGTGAGGAAGACGCCATGAGCAAAAAAATCGATGAATATCCTATTCTAAAGAAAGAAGTTGAGAAAAAGGATAAGGTGGTTCATCTAAAATATGTTGATGAAGTGTTAGCAAAGCAAATTGAAGAGGATATAGAAAAAGACGCAGAATTCTCAGAGAAAATTATCTCAACGTCTGACCCATTCAGATTCGCTGGTTACGATCCTAACGTTATAGATTTTATTAGACGCTGTGACACATTAGACCAAGCAATGGAAATCCTCGATTATCTTGAAAATATTGGCGATATAAGTACTAGTGAAGGAGATAAACTAAGAAAGCGATTGAAGACTGAAGGTCTAAGGAGCTTTGGTCCCAAAAAAAAGAAAGGATTCTACTTTACTCGAGATGAATAAGATTTCTAAAACAATTATTCATTTTAATTTAATGAATTCCCACGGATAATTCTCATCAACAACTCGTTTTTCAACAATTCCTTCGATACTCATATCATGTTCTTTGAGTGCTCTCCTCCAATCTCCTAATCCTCCCCCCAATTTCGCAGCTAATTTCAAAGGTTCAGATATTTCCTTGCCACTGATTGATAGAATTGTTTGAATTCTTGACATCTTCGGATTTGTAATTTCACAATCTACTTTTGCTACATTTTTTATTTTGCTTTTCAATAGCTTACTCTTCGCTTGCAATTCTTTCAAAGAAAATAGTGATTTCCCTTGATATACTGTCCAAGGTTTTGGAACAAAAAATCCACATGAGATTCTTAATTTTCTTATTTCTTTTCCTGCTTTGGACATTTGTTCTGCTAATGTGGCTATCGCTTCCACATCATCTGCAGTTTCATCCGGTAATCCAAGTATGAAGTATGCCTTAACTCGAGAGAGTCCACCTTCAGAAGCTGTATTAACCGCTTGGATAATCTCATCATCATTTACTCCTTTGCATATTTGTTTTCTGAGTTTTTCTGTTCCGGCTTCTGGTGCAGTTGTAATTGTTCTTTGCCTAGCTTGTACTAATAATTTGACTAGCTTTTCTGTTATTTTGTCTGCTCTAATAGATGGAAGAGAAAAAGTAAGATTATCGTTCAAGATATTTTCACATAGGTTTTCTAAATCTTTGTAATCTGAAATTCCTGAGCCGATGGGTGTAATTTTATTAACATTACACTCTCTAGTTCCCGCACGATATAATTCTGTAAGCTTCTCTAATGAACGATCCCTCTTCGGTCGATTAATTCTACCAGTAAGGCAGAATGAGCACCCACGATTGCATCCTCTCACAACTTCTAGCATAAAGGATTTTCCAAATACACCGTACCAAGGATCCTCTTCCTCAACTTGTTGTATAATTTGTTTTATTGGATAGAAGTAATCGTCAATATTCCCTTTTGGTGCATATACTACCGTTTTATCCTCTTCTATTATCGGCACCCACATCCATTCAAATTCATTCAAAACTTCCATACGATTCTTTCGGTTATTATTCCCAAGCAATCCTTCTGACATGAATTCTTCATTTACAGGTTCTAAATCACCAATCATGAATGCATCAATAAAGGGTGACATTGGAACAGGATTCGATTGTACACACGGTCCACCAGCAATAACAAGGGGATGGTTATCATTTCTCTCACTGGATTCAAGTGGAATATTTGATCTCTCTAAAATTTCAAGTACATTCGTATAATCATCTTCGTATTGTAAAGTAAAAGCAATAACATCCATTTCTCTTAGAGGTCGATCAGACTCAAGAGTATATGGTTCCACTGTTTTTTTGAGTGGAAGAAATGTTCGCTCACATGCTACTCCCTCATATGAATTCCAAAGACGATAAATTAACTGCAAACCAAGTGAAGCCATACCTGCTCGATAATTATTGGGATAACAAAAAGCAATTTTTAAATTCATTTGTGAAAGGTCTTTTTTAACAGCATTGATTTCCTCTATATGAGCTTCAACAAGTTTACTCACAGTTTTCCCTAACCTTTCTTTTTCTTTTTAGGTTCAACAATCCATTTTTGTGAGCTTGTTTCTTGGGTTATGTGTACGAAAAGATTCGATCCTATATTTCTATTAACAATTACTCCAGTTCCAATAGCTGAGTTATTTCCGACGATTGCTCCAGGCATGAAATAGACATCAATAGCAGTTTTTACATTATCACCCATAATGACTCCCATTTTTCTTCTCCCAGTTGAAGTCACTCTCCCAGCTACTACGGTTTTGACTGTTTTGTCATCTAATCTTAGATTACCAGTTATTGTACCTGCTCCAAAATTACAGTTTATGCCTATGATGGAATCCCCGACATATGAAAGATGGGCAATATGTGTTCCATCAAAAACAATGGTATTTTTTAACTCACAACCATTTCCGATTCTTACTTTATTACCCAAGGATACTCCTTTTCTTAGGTAGCAATTAGGACCAATGTCACAATCTTTTCCTATTACTAATGGTCCTTCTAAATAGCTTCCAGCACGAATTCTTGTTCCTTCGCCAATGGAAACTGTCCCAATGATTGTAGCTCCTTCCTCTATGTTTCCCTTTTTTCTCTCTTCAATATAGTTAATTAGAACTTGATTGGCATCCAAAAGATTCCACAAATAGTTTATTTGCCAAAACTCCATTTTTTCCTTATCAAAAACCAAAGTATGTGTTAAACTTCTGGTTTGACTACTTACTTCGTTGTAGATATCATTTACACATTTCGCTTTTAGAGTACTTGAATCCAAGAACTTCCTATCAAAATAACCTATTCCAAGACATTCTTTCTTTTCATCATCATTATCTACTAAAGCTATTTTTCCTGTTCCCTTAGCTTTTCCCATAAACTCATCCAAGAATGCTGAACTAAAAATAACGTTTCCATCTAACCAGATAGAATTCTTTGTTAGTAATTCCTCTTGTAAAGTGTCCTGTATTTCTTTACTTATGCCTATAACAGGATCAAAATCGATGATAGTGAATGGACCTATCTCATTAATAGGAGCACTAACCTCTTGATAATCTCCAAAGGCATCATACAATAATTTTCGATCATCTTTATCAGCTAGTAATATTACCTTTTCAACCCCATGGTTTTTACCAATTTCATAGAACCATTCAGTTATGGTTTTACCTGCTACTTGAAACAGTGTTGCAGGTCGATTCTCAATCAAAGGGAGTAATTTCTTATTCTTTTTTTGCGAAATGAAAACTATCATTGAATGTTTATTTTTAGTTTTAGCCAATATAATCAAGCCAACCTTCATTTCTGAGCTTTTTTAATCTCTTGTTCTACAAGCTTGGAATATTTTTCTAATCTTTCTTCTGATTCTTTCTTAGTCATCGCTTGTGAAGTTACTCGGAAGTAGGGTTCTGTACCGCTTGGACGAATTAGTACCCAGCTATCATCCTCAAAATTAAGTCGTAATCCATCCATTTTAAGTATGTCCTTAAAATCATCTTTTGCAGTTAATTTCTTATCTAATGCTTTTAGAACCACTTGTTTCAGTTCATTTTCACAACTTACTTTTACTCTATTAACTGGAAAATCCTCCACTGAATCTACCAGCTTGTAAAGTGGTCCTCTTTCCACTACCCATTCAAGAATTTTCAAGCCAGTGAGGGGTCCATCAGGACATAAATGATATTTAGGATGTATCCATGCACCACAAGGTTCCCCGCCAAAGATTGCTCTTTCTTCAGCAACCATATTTCCTATTGCAACGTCCCCTACTTTAGTACGTTTTACTTTCCCACCTGCTTCTACAACTAATTTGTCTATTAACATAGATGCATCAACATGAGTTATTACAAGTCCTTTACCTGAATTTTGCTCAACAACATACTTGGCATAAAGTGCAATTAATACATCTTGTGGCACATATCTACCTTTTTCATCCACAGCAACGCATCTATCTGCATCTCCATCATATGCTAAACCTATTGTTTTATTTTCACTTTTCTCTGCTTGTTTTTTCACTGTATCAATGAGTTGTGTAAGGTTTTTTGCTTCAGGTTCTGAAGGTCTTGCTGAGAATGTGGGATCAAACATTCCATTTATTGAAATCAAATTAATCCCTAGTTCTTGATAGGTATTGTAAATGGTTTCACAAGCAGCTCCTCCACCAGGATCAGCTATAACTGATTTGAAAACACTAAAATCAATATCTGTTACTGCATCTAATAACATTTTATTGTATAGTTCTGAACCTAAAATTTCAACATCTGTGCCAAATTTCTCCCAAGGTTGGATTGGTAAATCACTCTTAGCAATTGCTTCCTCTATTTTTGCTTCATCATTAGGTGATAATCCCATGCTTGTTTTATCAAAGACTTTTATTCCATTATATTCTGCGGGATTATGAGAAGCTGTCAACATGACTCCCGCACATGCATTTGTTTTATGTGTATGATAAGCTAGTGCCGGAGTTGGCATAATTCCCTTTCGTTCAATGCTGCTGCCACCAGAAATAAGACCGGAACAAATAGCATGTTCTAACATTGGTCCGCTTGATCGAGGATCTCGAGCAACAATAACATTGGATCCTGCATTCTGACAAATAGCTTTACTTATTGCTAATCCTACTTTAACCACGAAATTTGGTGGAAGTTCAGAGACTTTGCGACGAATACCTGATGTGCTGAATAGCTTCATTTAAATTCAATCCATTAATTTAGCGTTAATAATTCTATTGTAGAAATCAAAATAAACAGGCAATTCAAAAATTTATCTTTAGAAATAACATTTTGAAGAAAAGAAAACAAAAAAAGAAGGGTTATCCTCGCATTTTCATGCGAGGCATTTTCAACCATCTTGAATAGTGAACAAAGTTGATAAAGTTGATCGAAATCTTAACCTGTTTCAACGAAATATTTGGATGAACGCATATCAAGTAGGTAAGGTGCCTTTTTGACTAGGCCCTCTTTCGTTAAACGTTTTAAGGCATATCTAACAGTTCTAGGTGCGAGATCGCACTTTTGAATTAAATCCTTTGATGTTAAAGGTCCTTGCTCAGATAAGAGTGTGTAAATCGCTCTTGCTGATGGGGGTAATTGTTCTGCGACAGTCAGCATTTTTAATAGTCATCTCCGATGAAGAAAGAGCATTTAACTTAATATAAAAGAACTCTGAAGAATTCATACCTTGCATCTAGTAAAGTTCTTCCGTGTTCTAGCAAATCTATCCGCATATTTTTCGTCGAATCTTTGCCTCTATTCCGTTTTTTCAAGGAATTTCATAACTCTTTCTCATTTTTCCACGATTTCTTCTGTAAAACAGCCAAAATCGTTTCTATGGCTTTTTATTTTCGATTAAATAATAGCTATTTTATCGAATAATAATTCGCTCTTGTTTTATTGTTGGAGTGTTTTGTATTTAAATGCCAATAATATGTAGAATGGTATTTATTCGGAGAAGGAAAAAATAAGAGAAATGTTAGGATATTTAAAGCGAATCTGATATATTAAAAGAACAGTAAATGGCAAATCATTAAAGAAATTCAAAGGTAGTCAAAATTGGAAGAGGAAAACAGTCTTCGTAATAGTATGGCTTTTAGAGAGTATTCAACAGGTGAACGAATCAAGATCAAATATCCTTGGGTCACAATAATTATATCCGGTATTCTTGTTGCAGTGGCAATGATTCTAACAAATTGGCTTGGTACTGCATTACATGGAAATCCTTATTCTTTCAACTTCATATTGGCTTTATATGGTATACCTGCTGGTTTTGCATGTGCATGGAGAAACGACACAAATAGTGCTTTTACTTCATTAAGATATTCAACTTTTAGTGCATTATTTGCTACAGCAACTTATTTCGTAGTTACATTAATAGTAATACTTGCATCTCCAACTAGTGCTTTGGGAATGATTAGTAGTATAGGTCAATTAGCAATTGCCTCAGCAGTTATTGCTGTGTTCTTCATTTGTGTTACATTTGCCAGTGGAGCTATGATTGGAACGTTTATTAAAGGCGTTAGAGATAGCAAAAGTTGAGACATTTCAGCATTCCGCCTTTCCTCGAATATGAGCGATAAAATTAAGTATTATGTTTATTATTTGATTTTAGAATTATTAATTTCTTAGTTTATAATTTGGAAGTGAAAGAATGACTCCAAAGAAGAAAAAGAGCTCTCAAACTCGCAGAAGAAGATATGGCACTTGGTTTTTAGTTGGGCAAATTCTCATAATTGTTGGTGCAGCTTTAATTATTGCAGCAGCAATAATAGCAATGATTTCCGGAATTGGTTCACCTGAGTATTGGGAATCATATACTTTTGGTCAATTACATCCTATTGTGGGATTAGTTATAGCAATAGTAGCTGCAGTGGCGATTCTCTGGCTTGCTATTGATAAACGAGCATATTATGGATTAAATCTCTATCTTTATGCTGTAATTATCATTATCCTTGCGTGTCTTGCAGGAAATGTCGGAGCATTAGTTTGTATAATTGGTGCACTTGTGATAATTTTCTATCGAATATCTCGAAACCCCTAAAGAAAGGATGAGTTTTATGCCATCAAAGAGATCCAGAAAGAAAACAAAGTTAAGTACAGGTACTAAAGAGAATATTGATACAATTGTTACTGAATTATCAATCATTATAGGTCGAAAAGGTTGGCCTAAAGATGAACCAGGAAAAGTACTTGGTGATGCTTTCAAGCATGTAGATACTCATATAGCTGCGGTTTCTTTAGCGGTGCCTAAAATTGATCCATTTTGGTATGAATCAGGAGCAAGAGAAGCTTTCCTAAAAATAAGACGCAATAGAAAAAGAGCAATTGGATTTTTAATTACTATTGCTGTTATTGTTGCTCTTATTGTCTTAGCAAGTGCTATCGCAGCTGTTCTTTTGATAGATGATTGGTATAAGTGGGTTATACTTCTCGGTGCTGCGTTAGTTTTATTTCTGGGTTCTTCGAGCATTCCGAAATATATTATGGGTCCATATATGGTGAAAAGGGATTTGGAAATTCCTGAAAAATTCAAATCGGAATGTGTTCTGATAAATAAATTTGTAAAAGACCTTATTCAGCTCAGGAGAAAATCTTGAATTTCTCATAATACTCTTCTTTTTCTTGCTCATATAGAAAGTCTTTTTCGCTTGAATGACAAAGTTATCATACAATAATTAGCCATTATGAAATGAATTGTTAGTGAGGTGTAGATATAGATGGTTTCTGTGGGTGTTATAAAAGTCAAATGCGATGCATGTAGAGAAATCATCAAAGGAAAGTATATTCATTTCTCAGACGGTTCGATTTTTTGCAATGAATGTTTTCATTATCTCCCGAAATGTATTAGCTGCAAAAAACCTGTCATTGGTGGTGAGGATAGCTCAATAGACGGTTTTTGCTCCATTTGTCATAAAAGAGCACCAAAGTGTGATATTTGTGAGAAAGCCATCATTGGTAGTTATACAAGATTTACTGATAAATCAATTTCATGCGATGACTGTATGAAGAAATATGTAAAATGTGATCGATGTGGTAAACCTGTAGTAAGGTATACAAAAATTCGAGGAAATGTTCTCTGCAGATTCTGTTTAACACACGCAACTCGCTGCCATGTTTGCAGCAATCCAATAATTGGCACATATTGGATTTTTGACAAGGATTTCGTTTGTGATTATTGCTATAAAATTTATGAACGCTGTAACATGTGTGGCATTCCTAGTCAATTCTTGTTTACTGTACATGATAAGAAATTGTGTTATATATGTCAAGAAAAAGCTAAACGTTGTTCTGCTTGTGGCTTACCAATTGTAGGTCGATATTATTCCTACAAAACTAAGGAAGGAATATTTTGCGAACACTGTGAGCATTTAGCTCCACATTGTGATTCATGTGGACGTCCATTAGGAATACAATATGTAGACATTTCAGATGGAAGGAAAATCTGTTTTGAATGTCAAAGAAGTGCCATAACCACAGAAGAACAACTAAATGATCTGATTAATACCGCTAATGAAGGATTAACAAGTTTTGGATTGAAAATTAAACATAGTATTAACTACAGACTAATTTCAAGAAATCTCCTAAACAAGCGAATAAAAGAAGCAGGAGTAGACATAGCTGCTGGTAAGAATCTTGGATTATTCCAAAGAAAGGAAGACAAAATGAATATCTATATACAATCGCATTTACCAATACAATTAGCGTTAGGAACGATTTGTCACGAAATAGCCCATGCATGGTTATCCGAGAATGTTAGAATTAAAACACAACCACTTCATATTTGTGAAGGCTTTTGTGAATGGGTTTCTTATAAGATACTACAAAAATACGGTTATCATGGTCAGGCAGAATTAATACTTTCAAGAGATGATATATATGGTCTCGGATTCCAGAAATTCTTGGAATTTGAAAAGAAAAATAGTATTCAAGCACTTTTAGAATGGGCGAAAATAGCTCATTGATTTTGAGAGAATATGGGTATTAACTTACTTAAAAAGACCACTTTCTATTAATTCCCCAAAAGGTTCTCTATTTACAACTACATAAAGAAATACTTCATAATCTAATTCTTCAATAAAGATTGTCTCTCGGCAATAAAATTCTGGAACTCCTTCAAGTTTGTCAATTTTTTCTACTGTTTTTTGTGGTACCTCAAAAATTTCGATATGAATTTTATTCACTTTCTCAGATGGAAAGAGAAGAGGGAAACCACCATCAGAATACATCTGATAAGGAAGTTGAACTAATCCTCGAAAAATAGGTTTCCTAGGATTTAGGTAGTAAAAATAATTTGGAAAATTCTCTTTTAGTGTACCATAGACTGCAAGCAAAAAGATTTCCTCATCATTCTCCTGATCCTTCACTGGAATTTCCCCTACAAAATTAATTTTGCATTTCGAGCTTTCCCTTTTTTCTTTACGTACCAATTTTACCTTCGAAAAACCGTTGTACTTTCATCTGCGATGATTTTTTATTCGCTTGGTCTCTTACAAATGAGCGAATCATTCCAATAAAACCAATTGTAATTGCTACCATAAAGAGATATAATGGGACTGTCCATCTAGACATAATTAATAACCAAATATTAAATCCGAAAAACATCACTCCAACAGTTAGCATGCCAATAGGCAAGTACTTCTTATCTGATGTGAAATGTGTTATTGCACCGAGTATTGCAATCAAAATCATTGGAACGTAATATGCAGTATAGAATTTGTAAACACCTCGAGGCATGAAAATGTGAGTGAAAATCGTATAAGCGGCAATCCACTCGAAGAATTCAATACCATCAAGTTTAGAATTATATGATCTCCAAAACATGAAAACTGCAATAATACTAGCACTGAGGATCATCCAAAGCATTGAGTAATTACCAAACGATGCCAGAACTAACAAAGGACCGCCTAACCCTAACTGCTCCAGTGATTTTGCGAAAGAGACACAATCGTTTGAAGCTGGAGTAACTGGTTCGAATCTTAATTCTATTGGTCTTCCAGGGAACAGCATGTGTCTTCCATATTGATAGGGAGAAATGAATAACCAAGGAACAGATAATAAGAGAACAACTCCAACAAACAAAACTGCATTCATTATACTTTCAACTAGCGCTTCCCTTACAGATTTATTTCGAACTTTCTCACCAAGCATTACCATGAACAATGGATAGGAAAAGAATAAGGCATTCTGTTTCGTCATTGTAGCAATTGCTAGCCAGAAAAATGCTTGCCACCATTTCTTCTTGATAGCAAAGTAAAAAGCGATGATCGTCAGAAATGTTACCGGACCAGGATTTAGCCAATACACTCCATCATAAATGATATTTATTGGTGCTAATGCCATGAGCAATCCGCCAAAAATAGCAATGCCACGTTTATGTTTGCTTTTTATGATGTTTTTGAGTATTAGATAAACTACACCTGCACACGCTGCATCTGTAAGAATCATGGGAAAAGCCATCCATAAATTGCTCATGCCAGGTCTCCATGTTAGAACAAGAAAATAGAGAAAAACTGGCGGATATGAATAGTAATCTAAAACATTAGTTGGTTCTATCCAACGATATGGATACCAATTATCAGTATACCAAGCTGTAATCCATGAATGATAATAAAACCCAAAATCTGCAAACCCTCTGAAATCAATGTTGTTTATTCCAAACGGTAAACCATAATTCCAAACGTTTAAACCAGATCCGTAACCCCAAGTATCTCGGAATTCATATGATAATAAAATTCTAATGAATAAAGCCATGGCGATTAATAAAACAATAATAGAAATATCTAAACCAATTTCAGACCAATTTTCTTGTCTAATTCGTTTATTTAATCCATCAGCAATCTTTTGATTGAAATTCCTAAAATGATGTGCTAGACGTGTAGTGGGTTCTTCTGAGATAGTTTCATCGTTTCCTGTTTTATTAGCTGGCATTATAGGTTATCCTCTGAATGTATACCTTTCTTACAACTACTTTAACTATTAACTTTTTTACAGAAAACGAAACTACAGTTCCGAATGATTTATTAGTTGTGGAAAAATTTTTGAACAAAAGTTTAAAGTAGGATTAAGAGTTCTCCAATTTATAAGGGAGTATCCCTGGAGTGTTGACCAGTGACAATAGAACAAAGCGAGGAAAACATGATTTTCGATGGTATGCTCTTTGCAATAAATGAAGAATTAGGACCAATTCTTCGCTTAAACATTAGTTCTTTATCAGAACGTGAAGCAATCTCTACAGCAATTCATGGCATAACTGCAATAGGTTTAGGAGAAGATCGTAATAGAGGTTTATTTGGACCTATCCCTGTACCTTACAATACACAATTCCGAGCTTTGATTTATGTTTTCTATGTGGAAAATCAATCTAGCAAAGATCCTATTGTTCTTGAAAAAGGACAATTTTGTGGTTTATTTTTAATTTTTAAAAAAGATATGATTCGATATATAGCTAATGTTTATTCAATGATTGAATCTCTACTAAATGTCTACCAAGAGATTTATCTAGCAAAGGAAGAACAATTACAGAATAATACCATTCAATATATCTACCATGATTTGTTATCAAATCTAAAACTAAAGCCAAAAACTAGATTATTTAGAGTGAATGATGGTATTACCGTTGAATTCGAGGAAGAATCTGTCCAATTTGGCAATGAAATAACTTTTCTAATAAGCGAAAAGGAAAAAATTGTCTATTCCTATATGCCAAGAAATTTGGAAAAAAAGAAGAGAGAAAAAGTAATGAAAATTCTGGATCATATAATTAAATCCGAATACCAGAATACCTATGAATTAAAGAAAATTCCAACGAAAAAAGCTTTTCGAGGCATTTTGAAGAAAAATGATATTACTCTAATTAAGTAGAAGGGATTTTCTAAGAACAATTATTTAGCAGTTTTTAAAGTAAACATGTTGAGGATGAAACCAAAGGGTTCTTTGGTAAAAGAAATGAAATGTGAAAAATACTTCCTTGACACTCAGAACATATTCTGTCAAAACCTAACATTAAATACTCTTCATCTAAGTAACCAAAGTGAAGACACTAATTACTATACATTCAGAAAATATAAGACGAAAGATCTTACAAAAAGAACGCTCATAATTGTTCCAGGTTATTCTGTTTCAAATCCTCCAAGAATCGGAGATCATCGATATTATATTCAAGCATTACAATATCATCCAACCAAAAATCCCAAAGGATATAAGAAAATATACGTTTTTGATTTGTATTCCAAAAAAGATGGTCGCTGTAATTTTCAACATGATATAACAGCATTAGCAGGAGAACTCATGAAAAGTATTGAAACATCTCGAGATAATTGGTCGTTTTGCGAAAATGGTGTGATAGATTTTATCGGAGCTTCAATGGGGGGACTCATTGTACGAAAGTTCATACAAGATTTCATGGTAGGTGAAAATCAAATCTCAACAAAATCTAGGGGAACACTAAGAATAAAAAACATAGTTCTAATAGCAACTCCAAACTATGGTTGTAAAATAGTTGATTTATTACAAAATCCAGTAATTCAATTATTCTTGCGTATTCTTTATGGTAAGAATAACTTTTCTCAAAGTAAACAAGTCCAACAAATTAGTGTTGGACGTATGAATGTCTGGGAGCCACTCTTTCGTCGCTTATTTACAAAATATACTCCTATCAATGTCTTTCTTGAAAGATTAAATTCGACAATACAAACACCCGGTAATATCAGATGGGTAACAATACGTGGTACAAAAAGAAAATGGTTTACACGTTTTCTTTATAGTAAGAATGTTGAGAGTGATGGAGTCGTTGCTGCAGTAAGTGTCCCACTCAAAGGAGCAGAAAATATCTCGGATAAGGATTTCGGGATTGGTTTGTCTTGGAATCATAGAGATCTGTACAAAAACGAGGATTTCTGTAGTTTCCTAGTAGATCTTCTGATGTTTAATATGCAAATTACTGATTATCACAAGAACAACCAGGTAAATTTCACTCATAAAATTTCCAAGAACAAAAGATTCTGGAAGAACCCACGAAAGGGTATAGTGAGACTTCCAATTCATTCATATCAGAAAATTTCTGAAAAGAATCCTTCTCAACATTGAGGACTTTAAAAACTAAATTCCATATATACCAGTAGTTAAGAATTGAATTGCGTGGAATTAAAAGGTCGACGATCTACTGAACATATAATTCCTTGAAAAGGACATGAAAAAAATCTTGGCTACTGAATCAGAAAAAGAAAT
>DAOVPS010000098.1:0-11605 GCA_030629105.1 Candidatus Heimdallarchaeota archaeon | reverse complement strand
TTCTCTTCATGATAAAGCTTCATAATTGCTGTTGCTGTAAAAAGCTTTGAATGTGAAGCAATACGAAATAGATGCTGATCTGTGAGTTTTGTTTTCTTCTCAAGATTAGCATAACCATATTCTTTCTTGAAAACTATTTCATCCTCTATGAAAATTCCAACCGCTATACCAGGAATTTCTTTGATATAAGTTTGAAAATCTAACCAATTATCTATGAGATGAAGGGCTTGTTTGAGAAGTTTTTTCTTTGATATTTTATCTGTCATAACTCGAAATTAATGGCAATCTTAAATAAAATTATCGTTAAACTGACAGAAAAAAGATAATTACATGGTAAAGAAACTAAGTGCTTCTTAGTGTCTTACCAGGTAAATTACTTTGATGTTCGCCTTTTTCTATTACTACATCACCATTTACGAGCACATATTCTATTCCAACTGATAATTGATGGGGATTTGTAAAAGTTGCTTTATCAATTATTTTTTCTTGATCAAATACAACTACATCTGCCCACATGTTCTCCTTTATTAGACCTCGATCAGCTAGACCCAATGTTTGAGCAGGAAAAGAAGTTATTTTACGTATTGCTGTTTCTAATGACATGATCTTTTTCTCTCGAACAAAATGGCCAAGCACTCTTGGAAATGTTCCATAGAAACGAGGATGAGGTTTACCATAGCTTAATGGTCCTGTGAGTGGTAATGATGATCCATCACAACCAATCATTGTATATCGTCCTTTCATGATTCGTTGAATATCTTCTTCACCCATGCTTTCAACGGTCATTCCACCCTTAGCTTCTTCATCAATAAGTATCTCACACAGCACTTCAAACTCATCTTCTTTGCCCTCAGCTTTTGTTATTTCTGTTAATGATTTACCCATGTATTTGGACCATTTTTCAGTTTCAAGTGAAGATATGTAGACGCATTCCCATCCAATATTCTTCACAAAACTCTCATAGTTAGTTCCAGCATAAAGATCCTTTTTGATTTTTTCTTTTTCTTTAGAATCTTTTAATCGTTCAACTAGCTTTTCTGGTCCTCCTTCATGACTCCAAGGAGGTAGAAGAGTCATCAGTGAGGTTGCACCTCGATTGTAAGGATATTGATCGCAAGTAATGTTAATACCACATTGATTTGTTTCCTCAATTAGTTTGAGAGTTTCTTTACTACGACCCCAATTAGCCTTACCAGAGACTTTGTGATGAGCGATTTGTCCGCCTCTGCAGCCGGATTTTTCTACGATATCAATCACTTCTTGAATTGCTTCTATCACTAGATTTCCTTCATTTCTAATGTGGCTGAAATAAAGACCATTGTATTTAGCTACTTCTTTTGTTAACTCAAGAACTTCATCCGTTTCAGCATATGCTTGTGGAGTGTAAATCAAACCAGTGGAAATACCAAAAGCTCCAGCTTCCATTGCATCTCGTATGTAATCTTTCATTTTTTGCATTTCTTTTTTTGTTGGTTTGCGATCTTCATACCCCATCGCAGCCAAACGAATCATGCCAAATCCGAGGTTATATGCAACATTTGATGAGCAACCAATTTTTTCCATTTCATCAAGATATTCACTATAAGAAGTCCAAGTAACATTGTATTCTAATCCTGGGGGAGCAGCCATAGAGAACTCTTTGTCAAATAATTCTTGCTTCTCTGGATTTACTGGAGCTAATGATGCTCCACACATTCCAACAACTAAGGTTGTAATTCCTTGATGGATAGTAGAGATTACCATTGGATCAAAAGGTATAGAATAATCAGAATGTGAATGTATATCAATAAATCCCGGAGAAACAATCAATCCCGTAGCATCTATTACCTTTGTTTTCTCACTTGGTTCTATTGAGCCAATTTTAGTAATTTTACCTTTGGTTATTCCAATATCTGCTTTAAACCAAGGATTACCCGTTCCATCAATAACTCTTCCATTTTTTATTACAACATCAAATTCCATTTTATTTTCCTCATTTGTTTCTATTTTCTACCATAATAGGTAAACATGTTTACTTTAGCTTTCGCTGCTTTCAAGTATGACCAAAGAACGCCTTTGTGTAAAGCTAAATGAGCTGTCAGCTTAGGAAGAAAATGAGTCCATGATCGAAGAGGGGAATTCGGTTCATAAAACGGACGCAAAGTTTCTTTGAGTAAATCTTCATCTGTAAATTTCTTGAAATATTTCCTAAGATAATCACAACCATTATCAAATACTTCCAACACTTCATCAAGATCTTCCTTATTCAGTAGAATCTCAAGTTTGTGAGTTTCTTTCCCAGACGGAAACTTTCCTGAATAAATATCAATATCTATTCGAGGGATTTGAGCTATATGATTAACTAGGCTAAGTAAAGTTCTACTATCTTTCGTTAAGCGAAAAGTGAGAGGAACCTCATCAGCTTTTTCCGTAACAACTCGAACTTCTTTGACTTCATCCTCAAAAAAATCCAACAAAACATCCTTCATGATTTTCATGGGAAAAAATAGGTCTTTGCAGTAAAATATTTTTCCAAAATAAGGGAGAGTAAAAGGGTAATTGTTCCTTAATACAAATCTTTTATTAAGTAAAAACAAGAGAATTAAAGCAATTAGCGAGTGCGTGAGTTATGTCGAATTTGGATACCTCCATAAGAAGATATGCCGAAGATGAGGATGGAGATTATATAGAAATCTGCAGCTGTCTTAATCCAAATAGATTTCTTAGATTCGATATTAATTCTAAGAATTATAACGGAACTTGTGGATGTAATAAGGAGTATCCTTGTGCAAGATTACAGATAAATAAACACAAATTAGTTTTGCTCCGAAGAAGACAGCGATTCTTGGAACCATATTTCGCACATAAGAAAAAGAATCCCAAAATTAGAAAGGATCCTAATGACCAAACTATAGATCAATTTTTTGCTAAATGAGAATTAGTTTTTCTGGGAAATTAGTGGCAGGCAAAATTCAGTTTTATATTTTTGTTCACAATTATTACATGAATAATTAACAATTACTTTTTCACATTTTATCCCCTTATCCTTAGATAATTGTACTGAATATTCACCATTGCATTTATGGCACTTTTCAGGGATAACTAAAGTAATTTTTTGATCAGCGTCTACCTCAAGTTCTTTTATATGGAATCTTCCAAGATCATAATACGCGAATTCCTCTAGTAATTCTTCGAAATATAATAATGCTTTTTGACTTCTAGTTCGAGCAAGTTCTTTTCCTGTTTTTGTGAGCATAGTTATAGGTGCTGCTGCAGTATATGTTAGTTCTCGACTTAGGTTTTTGAGAATGGAGCTACTCAAATTGGCACCTCTTAGGGTCATTTTTGTAAAGAAATTAGCAACCCCTAGAGGTCCAAGTTTTTCCAATCGATCTGCATCATGAACGATTTTGCAATTCACGTTACAATCAAGTTTCTCATCGTAAAGAGCAGAGATTGCGACCTTTACAGCTTCAATATCATTCTTTGATAAACCACTATTTACTAGCAATTTTTGAGCAATAGAAGCTGAGTGTTCCTCCTCAGTTACGTTGTCGCCATGATATGTTCCTAGCACAAATTTACCTGCATCATGGAGAATAGCTGCTATTGTTGGAACTATAGGATTAATACCTTCTTTCAACGCCAATTTATAAGCGATTTTTCCAACTCGAAAAGAATGATCCCAAAGGAAATTAGTCGTGAAAGTTGGTGTTTCTTCATTGAATGTTTTCTCAGACTCTTGAATTATTTCCATTGCTTTATCTAAGAACAAAGGAATTTCCCTCTCCAGCATTGCATCTAAACTATACACGTGATGTTTTTTCTTTTTCAAATCTAATAATTCCTTTAGCTTGATTATTTTCATATCCAATTCTTTTTGATCTGCTAAGTTAAACATTTTAGCTATTACGAAAGCATCAGATAATGAATGAAACTCAAGAAAACGAATGCCTCTATTTTGCCATTGAAAAGCTTCTTGCTGAAAGGATTTAACACAAAACTCAACCATCTGATTTCTCGTATCCTCTTTAGATTTCATTTCTTCCAACGAAAATTTGGAAATAACGTTGAACAACAAAACACCAGCAAAAAAGAACATCTGATGATTCATTAATTTTTTAGATAACTCCAAAGCTTGTGAAAGAATCTCTTTATCAGGTTTTATGAAATTTGATTTTATTAGAAAAGCTTCCACTTGTGTGAGGAGACTTTCATTCACTTGCTCTGAAACAATCAGTGAATTTGTTAAGTCAAAAAAATCTCCCGTATGAGAATCCTTTGAGTTACTTATTTTCACCAATTTAGTTCTGTCATTTAAACTTGTGAAAATATTATCAATTTCCTTTGCTCGGTTTGAAGAAAGAGCCAAGAATTTTATGTTTAATATTGCTCTGTGAAGATCATCAGCTCTACTTCGCTTAATTTGCGACAGTATTTTTACTAAGATATTTACTGGTTTTAATTTAAATGCAAAAACTAGCGGCTCGATTTTTCCAGTAACAGACCAATATGGTACGATCATAGAGCTACCATTGAGTTGTGATAATAAGTTAACTAAAATCTTTTCACTTAACAAGGGTAAATCTACTGGGACAACTAGTGCAATCTCACTCTCTATGAAGTTGAAAGAAGATACTATCCCCAGTGTAGGTCCATTACAAAGAAACTGATTATTGTCTTTCGCAATAGTAACTTTTGATTTTATGTTTTCAGGAAATTCATTAATGAATCCTTGATAGATTGATTTACTATCTTCGAATTTCACCATAACGAGTATCTTTTCACATAGATTTGAAAGCATTTTAATTGTTCTTTTTAAAATAATTTCCCCGTCAAATGACATTAGGGCTTTATCTATCCAAGGTTCGTTTTCCTTTTGAAATCGAATACTGTATCCACCCGAAAGAATTACTCCAGTAATTGACTGCTTAGGTAAATTTTGGTGAATCATCTTCTTCAACATATGATTTGATTAGCAAGTATTCAATATTCTTTCGATTAAAAAGATAAAAAGATGAAAGAAGAAGGATTCTAATTCCTTCTACGACGTTCACTTCTTGAACGTGTTTTCGGAGGTTTCTTCTTAATCTCATCAGAGATGCTTTTCATGTCGATTTCTTTCTCGTCTTCTTCCTCTTCCTCGAGTTCATCCTCGACATCATCTTCCGCGTAATATGCTTCTTCAATTTCTTTATCGACTTTCTTTCTTTGGTCATCTTGTTTTCGCATTTCAATGATTGTTTCTGAAACTTCAACTTTTCTTACTTCGCGACCGATAGTAAAGAGAACAGAACCAATTACCATGAAGACAAAGAAAATTGCTATAATACTTGCAGCAAAGATTCCTATAGGTGGTATAGGTTCATCAGGTTGTATTTCTGGAATTTCAAAGAGAAGCCACGCAATCATATTTTCCCAGAGAAGAGCATTATCGTATTCCTCGAACCAAGTATCAGAACTGGTATTGGATATTGCTAAATCACTAAACATGATTGTTGAAGCACAAGATATTCCTCGACTATCATAAGCGTCAATTTCATTTGCAGCCAAAATGGTGTGTTCTTGGGTTTTACCGCCTTGAACCTCTCCTTCTGAATTGACCTCATAAGTTGTGACTGAAGTATTAATCAATCTTTGAGCAAAAATAGTGTCAACAGATGTACTATAGGTCAATAATTCATTTACAGAATCAGAATCAAGAAATCCTTGCACGATTGAATGATCAGTCAACATTGTATCGCTATTGATGTAAATAAAGCGTTCATCATCATAGCGATTGCTTAAATCATTCATTAAAGTTATTTGAGCTCGATCTATGGATAAACTTCCATAGTCTACTTCATCCTGACCACCACTGCTCATCATGTAGTTCAGGTAGTTTGCATGACTAGTGTAATTTCTCATTTCTTCTTCAAAGAAATATGGATTAGCCAAGTATAACATAGATCCTCCATCACGATAAAATTCAAACAATGCTCTACGCTCAATAACAGAAAAAGCAGTTTCTGAATCGGGAGCTCTAATAGCATTAAGATTCGGAGCAGGTAAAATAATCAAATCAGCACCTTGAAGATTTACTAATGTAAAATTATCGTAGTTTATGAAAACTGTTATCTCAAGACGTTCTTCAATTGCTTGGATAGCTGATTGCATTTGTGTGTGATTAAAGGTTTGTTGATGTGCTACATCAAAAATTACAATAGGTTTACTTTTGCCTTTGTAATCACTTCCAGCATTAACATTTGCTAAATTAATACTTAATTGAAATAGAAGTATAAGACTTAAAATGATCATTAATGTATAGGTAATTTTCTTCGATTTCATTGCAATCAACCATATCAATAGTAGATTATAATCTATTAGTGGATTTCCACAATTACCACTTATATAACTTTTTTGAAGAATTAGCTAAGTCAAATATTAAACTATTTTCATAACAATAAAATGAAATTAAGCGATTTTGTCTTATTTGGTATAATAATAATAAGAGCAACAGTAAATTTAAATGTGCTAGCTCGGGCAGTAAAATGAGAATCAAGTTGTGATTATTATGGGAACACTTTTCTTAGCATTAACTGGGACACAAGGTTCAGGAAAATCAGTTTTCACCGATATTGCAAAAAGGAAATATCAAATTCCAACTTATAGATTAGGTACTATTATCATAGAAGAATGTAAGAAAAGAGGATTAGATGTAAATGGTCGTAATATGGCTAAAATGGCATCTGCCTTAAGATACGAAGAAGGGGATCAAGCAATTGCTAGAAAAGCTTTGCCAACAATTAAGGAGTTAATTCAAGATAATCCTAAAATGCTGCTTATTGATGGTGTTCGTTCATATGCAGAACTTGCCTTATTGCGAGCTGAATTAGGTGAAATAAAACTAGTTGCAATTATCTCATCTCTACAAATCAGGAAACAAAGAGTAGAAGCAAGAAAACGAATTGATCATGAATCAGAAGGGGATTTCGAGGAAAGAGAACAAAGAGAACTTGGTTTTGGTTTGGGTGATGTTATAACAAAAGCAGATTACTATATTTTGAATGATGATATTTCAAAGCAAGAATTCATAAGAAAGATAGAACAAATTCTTGAGAGAATATTAAACAACGAATAATAAAATCAAAATAAGAAATGAATGATTACGCTGAAGCCAAAGAATGGTAATTCAGCATAAAGGTTCTAAAAAACTACCAATTGTGCTTTCTAATTTTTGCGGTGGCACCATAGCCACAACTAGCACAAACAGCTTTTCTTATGTTATAGGAATTCTTTCCGCATCTTCGACAGCGAATGTGTGTTGGTGTACGATTTTTCTTTCCTTTACTAGGAGTTCCTTTAGTCAATATGATTCACCTTTATGTTTTATATTTGGAAGCTATTTCTTAGCGATACTAGGTGGCGGACTGATAATTATTACATTATCTCCACGCAAGATGATTGTTCCTAGATTATTGTTTTCACCATCATCAATTATCTCTTCTGCTTCATCCAGAGTTAGGTTGAGATGGGCATCATAATTTTTTAGCTTGCCTCTTAATTGACGTCCACCCTTCAATTTCACTAATACAATACCATCTAATGACATTGAGAGTAAATCCATAGGTCGATCTTTATTCAATCGTTTCTCTTGTTTGCTCATTTTGTTTTAATCTCCAAGCATAAAGATATAGAACAATCTATTTCTTTTCTGTAAATGATTGGTTTTTAAATTCTTTCTTTATTTCTATTCTCTTCGCAAATAGCGGAAATAGGATAGATGATATTTTCATCTGTTTTTGAATAAATCTATTGTTTTTAAGCTTTTAGCTTAATTGACATTTAGCAAAAATATATTAAATTCCAGCGTGGAGTTCAATCAAACCTCTATAAGGTGGAACAAAAAATGCAAATTTTACGAAGACATGTCCTACGAAAGGGTGATTTCAAATCTCTCAAAGAGCAATTAAGTAAAATTATTGAAGGACCCATTGACTTGCTTTTTAAGGAGGGTGCTGAATTAGTTTTGACTGATAGTGGTGAATTATACGCCGAAGATAAGAAAGTTTTAGCTTTCAAAGTTGATGAGATAATAATCCCAAGTTTACGAGCTTTAAATGAAGGGTTAGTAAAACTACCAACAATTACCGTAGATATGGGTGCGGTACCTTATGTCACAAATGGCGCCGATATTATGGCTCCAGGCATTACCAAAGTAACAGACGGATTAGTAGTAGGGGATATCGTTACTATAATAGATGAAAATTATGGGAAAGCTCTAGCTGTAGGGAAATTGTTAATCATTAGTGATAACATCAAACAAACAGAAAAAGGGAAAGTAATTAAGAACCTACACTATGTGAATGATAGCATATGGTCCTTAGAGTTATAGAAAAGTAATTCTAGACCAGTCTTACTGTTTCTAATACATCAGGTGCTTTTGTCTCAACTTTCAACATCTTGTGTAAAGTTGATGCTAATGAAATACACTTCGATTTTTCACCATGTATTAAAAAGATTTTTTCCGGACGAGGAGTTGCTTTTCGGGCATAATTTAAAAGTTCTCGACGATCACTATGACCTGAAAATCCAATAACAGTATGAATTTCCATCTCGATCTTTAGAACTCGAGCATGACCTTTTTCCATAACAGTGATTTCATTCACATTCTTCTGTACTTTTCTTCCAAGTGATCCTTCTCCCTGATAACTAACGAATATTAGGGAGTTCTTGGCACCACCAGATAATTTATCGAAATATTCTACAGAAGGTCCGCCAGTGAGCATACCACTTGTAGCCAAAACAATACATGGGTCACCCAAGATTATTTTTGCACGTTCATCTCTACCCTCAACTTTGTGGAAACATTCAGCTAAAAATGGATTTTGCCCCACATGAAATATTTTCTCTCTCAATTTTCTGCTGAGATATTCGGGATGGCAAGTAGTTACTGCAGATGCTTCTGAGATCATTCCATCAAGATAGATAGGAACTTTTGGAATCATACCTCTTGCCATTAATGATTCGAGAACAATTTGTAACTCTTGAGCACGTCCAACAGCAAGTACAGGTATCAGCACTTTCCCGCCACGGTTCAAGGTTACACCAATTATGTCCATTAACTGTGTTTCAGCTTCTTTATTGGTAGGCATTACATCTTGTGGATTCCCATAGGTAGATTCCATAAATAATGCTTCTAAACGTGGGAATTTTGAAACTGCAGGATCTAACAAATTAGTTTGTCGATATTTGAAGTCTTGAGCAATTGCTATATTATATAGACCATTACCTATGTGTAAATGCACAATTGCTGAACCCAAAATATGACCGGCATTATGTAAAGTTAATCGAACATCAGGTGAGATATCTGTTACTTCACCATAACTCAAAGGTATTGTATGTAGGACCAAATTCCTAACATCCTTTGAAGCATATGGTAACATCTTACCTTCTTTTTTAGCTACATCCAAATAATCAATTTGTAAAAGGGTCATTAAATTACTTGTAGCTTTAGTGGTGTAAACTGGACCTTCGTAACCATATTTGTACAGGTATGGAAGAAAACCACAGTGATCTAGATGAGCATGAGTTATTACTACGGCATCTAGATTTTCTATAGAAAATTCTAAAGTATCAAGCCTCGGAAACATATCTTTGGTAGTGCTTCGACCCACATTAACTCCACAATCAATTAAAATACTGCTCTCTGGTGTGCGTAGTAAAGTAGCACTACGGCCAACTTCACGGTAACCCCCAAGTGAAGTTATTCGAACCCATTCAGTAGGAAACATTTGTTTTCTATGAATTCTTCTCCCAACTTTTCGTAGGATTTTTTTTCTCTCTTCACTATTTTTGAATAGTATATCACGAACAGTTTTTATAATTCGAGATTCCAAGGGCGGTGCTCTTGAGACATTAGGTCTCCAGAATGTTTCTGAAGTAATTTTCCTTAATGTTGCACCATTCTTTCCAATTACCAATCCCGGTTTTGCTGCCTCAATAAGAATCTCACCAATATTTGGATCAAATTGAATTGAGGATATTTCTGCTTCTTCTGGAACAAGTTCTTTAACTAGAGTTGTTGCTTTTGCTTGATCCTTTCTTACAGATGGATCTGAACGAATGACAATTCGTTTTCGTAATTCTTTTGCTAAATTTTTGACCAGTTCACCATTGTCAACTAAAATTTGTGGATTTCTTGAATACACAGCAACTTCAGGTCCTTCAAACTCAATTTCTGTAATATCAGCAGAAGGAGGGGTTTTTGCTAAAATTTGTGATTTAATTTCGTTCAGTGTTTCTTGGCTTATTAACATGTTTTCTCTCTCGCATGTTTTGAAATTTTTGTTTTTTTAAATAACAATTATTATTTGAAATTCATTTAGAATTCAAGGCATTTTTCGGCTAAAGAATACTATCAGTATTGTAGTTCATTATTCGCTATCTATGTATCATTACTAATTTTGCTGTCTTGGAAATCGTTGTTCTTTTGTTGTCTCTTTAATTCGTGGATATCAACCAAAATTGAATTTATTACCACAAGTTAAGATAATGGCATTCTTGCCAAAAAAACTCCTTAGACTACCTTGAAATATTTTAGTATTTAAAACTATTCTTAATGGTTATTTTATACAAGCACTGAAAATTGGACTGTTATTTCCTTTGACTATTTTCACTGATTAATACTTAACAATGAAAAAGCTATTAAAAGAAGAGTATTTTCTGCAATTTATCAGAGAATAAGATTTGGTGAATAGAAAATGTCTGAAAAAAGAAAAATTGTTGAGTCAGTACCAAATTATAGTGAAGGGACTGATGGAAAGATAGTCGAAGCTATTGTCGATGAAATAAGAAATACACCAAAAACAAGAATTGTTGACATACAATACGATTCCGATTATAACAGAGCTGTTATTACTTTCGTGGGCGAACCAGAAGCAGTTCTTAAGGCGAATATTGCTGCTTCCAAAAAAGCTTTAGAATTAATTGACATGACAAAACACAAAGGACAACACCCGCGCATTGGTGGAACAGATGTCGTACCTTTCGTTCCTGCACAGAATATGACTATGGAAGAATGCAATGATTTAGCTAAAAGATACGCAGAAGCTATGGCTAAAGAAGGTGTTCCTATTTATCTCTATGAGGAAACAGCTACAAAACCAGAACGAAGAAATATTGACAATATTCGTGTTGGAGATTATGAGGGATTAAGAAAAACAATTGAAACAAATCCTGATCACAAACCCGATTTTGGTCCTTCCAAATTTCATCCGAAAGGAGGAGCCACTGTAACTGGAGCAAGAATGCCCCTCGTATGTTTGAATATAAATTTAGGAACAACAAATGTTAAAGTTGCTAAGAGAGTTGCTAGAAGAATCCACCTTGCTTCTGGAGGTTTAGTTAACATTAAAGCGATGGGAACTGCAATCGATGGAGAGGATTTTGTACAGGTAGGCATTAGTAATATAAATTACAAGAAAACACCCATGTATAGACAACTTGAATTAGCAAGAATAGAAGCTGCAAGATATGGGGTTTCAATAATTGGAACCGAACTAGTAGGACCAATTCCTTTAGAAGCAGCTCTAAACTCTCTCGAATACTATCTTCAACTTGTTAATCCTAAAAAACTTAAAGAAGA
>DAOVPS010000148.1:0-8180 GCA_030629105.1 Candidatus Heimdallarchaeota archaeon | reverse complement strand
CAACCTGAATCATTCTTACTGTACTGAAGTTATGTTCTTTTAGATATCTGATAGTAGAAAAAAGTTTTCCCATAAGGCATATTTTCAATATTTTTTTCTTTTCAAGTCAAAAGTAAATCTTTAATATGGTAACAGAACGATTTCAAACATATATTAATAGCTATTAGCTGAAATATGTTATTTGAATCGGTCGTGAAATAATGACTAAAAAAAGAAAATCAGGCGGAAGGAAAAAAGGAAGTAAAGGCAAAGGTGGAAAGACTCAATGTTCATCTTGCGGTAGATTAGTTCCTTCTGACAAAATTAAGAAAGAAACAAAATATGTAACCCTCATGGATCCTACACTTGCAAGAGAATTGCGACAACAAGGTACTTTTATTCCTCGAGAAAGAAGAATAAAGTATTACTGTATTTCGTGTGCAGTTCATAAAGGCAAAGTGAAAATTCGATCAAAAGCAATTCGAAAAACTTAGAAATAATATTTGTACGAAAGATGAGTATTAACCCCTTTTCTCAAGGGAATTCATACTACATCTCTTTTACAAGAAAGATCGATTTTGTTAGGTTTTACTTATGATTTCTTCCAAGAAGAAAATAGTGACATTTTTGTTAGTTTTAGAAGAAGAAATACCACAAATGACATTTTCTCTAAAAAATTTGCCTGGGTCTTCAAAGATAGATGTAGTTGCTAGAAATATTCTTGCTACTTTCCCATCATATAATAATTTTGATGTGAATTATATCGTTTTGTTCACAAAAAATAATCCTGTTACTTTGACAGTTAGAAATCTAACGGAAAGGGAAAAACCATATGATGAAATTGAGGTTGCATCTTTGATCAAGGAATCCCTTCAAATTTTTCTCAAGCAGCAAGATGAAACCAGTAATTGTGTTGATCCATCTTTGCAATTTTTTAGTTGGCAGCATCTAAAGGATATCAAGTCATTATTCTCTCATATAAAAAATGCTTTTGAATCTGTTTTCTATCTCCATGAAAATGGGCAACCATTTAATGTTATAAAACAAGATATACAAATTGTTAATTCATGTTGCTTCATTTTTGGTGGACGTCATGATATATCCGCTGAAATAGAAAAAATAGTTGATAGTATAACAACAGCTCAAATTAGTCTTGGGAAACGATCATATTTAGCTTCAACCTGTATAACTTTTGTTTTATATGAGCTAGAAAAGATTGAAAAAAACTAAACCCCAACATTAAAAAGCAAGCATATACTCTTTCTTCAATTGATAGTAATATTCAAATAAGCGTTAATATGTGCGTGAATTGAACGTTCTAAATAAAATTAGCAAGTTTTCTCAAATTTGTCTGAATGGTTGTGGATGATGTGTCCGAAGATGAAGAATTAGCTATAAGAATCTTGAAAGATATTAGCGAAGATACAAGTGTTCCAAGAAATATTCGTAGGAGCGCAAGTGATGCTTTAACTATGTTAGGAAATGTTGAACAAGAACCTTCTTCAGCAATTAGAGCAAATGTTGCTACCAGCATTTTAGAAGAAACTAGTCTTGATCCAAATTGCCCAGTTCATGCTAGAACTTTGATTTGGAAGACAATATCAATACTTGAAACAATTAGAGACACTGAAGAATAGATCTATTCTTCTTATTTACTCATTTTGATTATTTATGATGTTTTAGAATTATTATCAAATACGTAATTCATACAGAGATTTTGTTTTTTAGCTCTTTTATTATTTGAGATTCGAAGTTTTTTTCTCCTACTGCAAAAATTGTTGCTTGACCAAATCCCATGTTTTCAATATGTTTCTTGATTAATTTTTTGTTATAATTATAATCTGTGATAATTATAGCTGTTATATTTCTCTTTGAATGGTTTATCTGTGCTGTTGCAAGTAATGCTTTTAATTCCTTCTTCTGCTGATAAGCAAGAGATATTGTTTTAGTTTGATCATCCTCAATAAGGAAATTACTTAACCAAATAATGCCAACAACTGAATTATTGATATGAAAATCAAATCGCCAGTTCTTTCTTTCTAAACCAAGATCAGAATAATTCACAAATGCAATTGATTTTTGAGTGAAACTTAGACTATTACGTTTGCATAACTTCGCAAGATAATTTTTGATGATTTTTTTATCTTCTCCTTCATATAAAGAGTAAATTACAAATGAACCTGAGTGAAAAGGGATTAATATTTTGTGTAGAATGCCGGCATCGATTAAGTATCTGAATTCTTTTTCTCTGTATCTCGTTTCATCCAAAGATAGCTTAAATAATCCCACTCTCTCGCGATCAGAATTTTTCTGATAAATCCAATTATTCAAGGCTATTTCATTGTAGAATTCCCTATGTTGATCTTTAATTAAAGAAACATTGTCAACATTCTTTTTTCTCTTTAACTTGGATTTAGCAATTATTGCTCGAGAAACTTTGTTTGATTGTTGATTCTTCTCGATAACACTCCTTATGGTATCACTACTCTTTTGATTACTAGTTGGTTCTTGATTAGGCTCTATTTTTTCGTTCGCTTTTGTAGTTACGTTAACTGACTCCCCAGCTTTTTTTTTATAAGCAGAACTCACATGCTCTATTGCTTCCTCCCAGAGTCTATCAAACTCTTTTTCAGATTCAATTAATTCTAAATCATCTTGTGCTGTTGCTGCTGTTTGAACAGGTATCATTCCATCGATATCATGCTCGATCTCAATCTCTGGTCTTTCTATTTCCTCAAATGCAATATCACTAATCGAATTCTCAGTCTCAGAGAAAAGTTCACTATTATTACTAACATTACTAAAAACGTCCTCATCAAGAATTATCTGTGATGTTTCTTCAAGATTTTCAGATTGAACTCTACTTTTATTTTTATACCAATAATAAAGTAATAAGCAACCTTCGAATCCAAAGAATCCTAAAACCAGTAACCAGCTTTTTGATAAAACATAAGCAGGTAATGAGAGCAAAAAAACAGCATAGCTTTCAAAAAATGAAAGAGAGACGATTAAGAATACATATGCAACTAGTATTATGTAATTAATTACAGTAGTCCCTATTAGGATTTTTTTTAGAGTACGAATACTCAAGCTGAATTTCATAACTAACCCGACCCAGAAACATTGATCACAGATATGTTGCAAATGACCTTTTTAAACACAAATAAAATACTAAACCTGTGACAGAGGCGCTAAGTAGCTCTCATGATATTCTTCAGTCCGCAGTGGATTTAGCTACATTCCACATACAAATTATTGTCACAAGTGATAAACCAAGTTCATGTTTTCTGCGAAGCTCTTGTCTAGAAGTACAAGTCTTACACTCCTCAGAGGAAATTGCTTGACAGCTTTTAGGGCATAGAATTTCCCTAAACTTTAATGCATGATTATTTCTCGCATTGTTTATTAGTGAACTAGTTTTTTCTAGCTCAGAGTTTTTTATTTTTGTGGATAAGACATCTTTATACATACAAGCCACCGTTTTCAATCCAAATAATACCGCTCATTTTTCTGGACTCTAAATGCTCTATATTAAGAAGAAATTTCGATTTTACCTTTTAAAGTCCCCAAATACGACAGAAACTCATCATTCGTGACAAGTATCTTTTACAAAGTTGGATACATACAAGGCTTTTTTCTGCAATTTTTTTGGAAAGGGTATTTTATATACTAAACTGTAGACCAATTTTTGAGTGGGCTAAATTGGTCACAACATTTAACTTGTTTACATCTATCGCTTGGATTGTTGCAGGAATAATATCAGCAATCATTAGTGTTTTATTCCTTATAAAAAATCCAAAAAAGAGACTGAATCAATTATTTTCATCGGGTTTTATCTCCTGGTCACTTTCGTTATTATTTAACGGAATTAATTTTGCAGTAGCTTATAGATCACTAGCAGCAGCTAACATTTTCCGTGATCTTGGTGTAGCTACTGGAATTCTAAGTGCAGCAATATTGCTTATCTCAGCTATTGGTATTTACTTTGGGGCAGAATCCCTACATTGGATTCTCTATGTAGTATTAGGCTTAATCTCAGTTACTTGTATTGCAATTGGTGTACTTAACGACTGGGTTATCGTTGATGGATTTGGTGGTTACAAAACTACTGATAATTTACTAGGGAAAACGTTTGTTCAAATCATCCCCGCAGTTTTTGTTATT
This sequence comes from Candidatus Heimdallarchaeota archaeon, assembly GCA_030629105.1. Taxonomy (GTDB): domain Archaea; phylum Asgardarchaeota; class Heimdallarchaeia; order JABLTI01; family JABLTI01; genus JABLTI01. The sequence goes on along the minus strand of DAOVPS010000148.1, from coordinate 4,037 downwards.
ACAGGCGCCATTTTGCTAACAATTACCTACTTTACGCTTAAAAATAAAGCAGCAAAGAAACGCATTGGTTATTTCACTATTGGCTTCTCAACTATTATCCTTGGATTATTTATGTTCTTAATAGACTCATTCGTAAGTATCTCTCCCTATCTTTTTCCCTCATTAGCGATTATCACCTGGTTAGCAGGTCCATTACTTATGCTTGCAGGATTTTATCTCAAAGTTGAAACTGGTTCTCAAATGCATTCTGAACAGAGAACTGGTTTATATAAAACAGAGACCCTAGATCCGAAACACAAAATCGAAAAACCCTCTTAGTGATAGGTGGTACCAGACCTCCCTTTCAACAGTTATTATTGTAGCCCTATCAGTAATAACTATCGGTGCCACCTATTCTCTACCCTTTTTTTTATTGATTATATTTCAAAATAAGAATCATATTTATTATTAGTATCATTTCGTTGCTATATTATCCAAAGACAAAAGCTTGGAGATGGATTGTTTGAGTCTTAAGAGGAAACTAAAAAACAAAATAGCAATAGTTCGCGCTGAAAAAGCAACAGCAAATATAGGTAAAAATGGGATGACCCCCTCAGTAATAAAACACATAGATCAACAACTTAATCTAAATGAATTGATTAAGATTAAATTTCTCGGTAATTATTTTTCAGACAATCTCGATTTAGATATTAAAGTCCTCACAGATAAAACTAGGTCTAATTTAATCGAAAAAAGAGGAAAAACAATCATCTTGTATAGAAGTATCCCTAAAAATTAAGGGAAAAGCTATTTCATTAATTATCCGATTATTTTAAATGTAATCTTGAAAATCGTTACATGAAGAGAAGTAGATGGTTGAAAGTTATGACAACTGTAATCTCAGGACCAGGACAACCAATAATTGGGAAGCAGCTTGCAGGTTTATTGAATGCTAATCACGTGACTGTAGCTGACAAATTCTTTCCAGACGGTGAAAGAGATATGATACTCTCTAGTGAGAGTTTGGACAAAAAAACAATTATAGTTCAATCAATTTCCCAACCTCAAGATGCCAATCTCTTTAGTTTGTTACAACTTGCTTATACTGCAGAAGAATTTGGCGCGAAAGACATAACTCTAGTAGCTCCTTATCTTGCATATGGCACTAAAGATAGACGAATTTTAGCTGGAGAAATAATTAGTATCTTTCATGTTTTCAAACTTATAAGAGCCACCCCAGCAAAAAGACTATACGTTATTGATATTCACAATACCGAAGTTCTCAAAGGAAGAGAAGATTTCTTTCATAATGTAACTGCTATGCCATTTTTTGGAAAATATTACTTGGAAAAAAATCTCAACAACCCCTTAGTTCTAGCACCTGATTTCGGAGCAAAAGAGCGAGTCTCAATTATCGGGAAAATTTTGAATGCTGAAACAGATCACTTTGAGAAGAAAAGAGATCCAGTTACAGGAAAAACCAAATTATTTCCTCACAAAATTGATGTCAAAGAAAGAGATGTCATTATAGCTGATGAAGTCATAAGAACAGGTGGAACAATAGCTAAATCGGTAGCGGCATTGAAAGAAATGAATGTAGGACGAGTATTTGTTGCTAGTACGCATATGATGTCGGTTAATGATGCTGATAAAAGAATTCTAAATGCTGGTGCAGAGGAAATAATAAGCACCGATAGTTTGCCTTCAAATTACTCAAAAATTCAATGTGCGCCAATTATACATAAAGAACTTAAGATTTAATCAAAATGGAAAGTGCATTCTTGGGCTTTAGTACTAAATCAAAAAAAACACTTCATCCCTACTTTTTCCATCTATCTGGGATTCATCCTGAACTACCTAAATACGAGGTTTTATCAGTTTTAGAGAGTGAATCACATTCTCATCAACTTTTAAAGAAAAGTAATCAGTGCCTTGTTTTAAAGACCTCAGAAGAAGGAGCATATTTAGCAGCTGAACGAGCAGCATATTGTAAACGGTCGGTAAAAATTTTCTATAAAGGAGAAGTTACTGAAAAAGAAGTTACTAAATTAGCTGAAAAGATAATACGAAATATTGATTTTGAGAATCTAATGGGTAATCACAAAAGCTATCTTGTGAGAGTCTATAGAATCGGAAATGCTCATAGTGAATTTGATTCTATGGATCTAGAAGTAGCTATAGGTAAAGAAATATGGGATAAAATGAATGGGAATTGTAAAGTTGATATAAAAAATCCTGATATCACTTTTGTTTTACTTTTTACTCAAGATGAGTTATTATTTGGAGAAGAAATTTATGCTAGAAAAAGAGGTTCTTTTGAGTCACGAAGAGCTGATAGAAGACCTTACTTTAAACCCGGAACTTTGGAACCTCGTTTTGCAAGAATGATGGCAAATTTATCGAAAGCGAGCACTCAGAATTTTCTGTTAGATCCATTTTGTGGTCCAGGAGGGATAATACTCGAGGGAGCTCTCATGAATTGTAATGTTGTTGGTTTGGATATAGATAAAAGAATGGTAAAAGGATCAATACGAAATATTGAACATTACAAACCAAATTCATCATATCATATCTTCGTGGGTGACGCAAGAAATTTGCCATTTCAAAATAATGTCCCATCTATTGCAACAGATCCTCCATATGGTCGCTCAACTTCTACCTACGGAAAAGAAGTTGAGGATTTGCTGGAACAATTCTTTTCTGAAGCATCCAATGCTTTAATTGCAGGAGGAGTTTTAGCAATCGGGATGTTGGATGAAATTCCGTTAGAAGATATCGCAAAGGAGCATAACTTTAATTTAAGCATTTTCGAAAAAATTTACATTCATAAATCACTTACAAGAAGAGTAGGAGTATTTGTTAAGAAATGAGTACCTTGAAGCTCACATTCCTAGGAACATCTGCATCTGTTCCCCAGAAAGATCGCTTTCTCTCGAGTATAGCAATGCAGAGAGAAACTGGCGAAATAATTCTTTTTGACTGTGGTGAAGGAACTCAATATCAAATGATGAAGTTTAATGTGAACTTTCAGAAGATCACAAAAGTTCTTTTCAGTCATTTGCATGCTGATCATCTTTATGGTATCTTTGGACTTCTAAATACCATGAGACTTATGGAACGAACAAAACCTATAGTAATTTATGGTCCAATAGGAACGAAATATTTCTTTGATTCTATGATGGGCAAAAAAGAAAATTACGGCTTATCTTTTCCAATAGAAATTCGGGAAATTGAAGAGGGAGTTGTGTGTGATGAAGAAGATTATAAAATTGTTTCAAAAAGAGTCATGCACTCAGTTTACACAATGGCTTATGCCTATATTGAAAAGGATCGACTTGGAAGATTCAATAAAGAAGAAGCTAAGAAACTTAAAGTGAAGAAGGGGAAGAAATGGCAGGAGCTACAGCAAGGAAAATCTGTTTTATCAGAAGAAAACAAGGTCATTGTCCCAGAGATGGTTTTAGGTCCAAAAAGAAGAGGGTTCAAGATTGTCATTGCATTTGATGGACTTTATGTAGAAGATGAGTTTGTTCCTTTTGCAAAAGATGCTGATGTCTTAATCATGGAATCGACTTATGGCGACGAACACGAGAAAATTGCTAAAGAAAGACTGCACTCCACAGCTCGATGGTCTGCAAGAATAGCCAAAAAAGCAAATGCAAAACGATTGTATCTAACTCATATCTCCCCGAGATTCAAAGAGGATGATACACTCGAAAAAGAGGCTCGAGAAGAATATCCGATCGCTATCATTGCTCATGATGGTTTAGAAATAAATCTTACTCGTCGCGATTTAGAGAATGACTAAATTATAAATAATTTGTTTTAAGGGAATTTCTTCACTAATGTTACTTCCACACCTCTTTTTGTAAAGGGTGTAAGCCAATCAATTAAATGATCTATATTTTCGTGTTCTAATTCAACTCTTATAGGTCCTAATGGGGATTCACCTATTTCATCACAAAAATTAATTTTCCCTACAAATGCAACTTGCTTATTCACATAAAAAAAAGTTCCTTGTCCTACAATTCCATTTCTGAGAGTTTTTCGAGCAACAT
>DAOVPS010000079.1:0-13668 GCA_030629105.1 Candidatus Heimdallarchaeota archaeon | reverse complement strand
TATCATTACTATTCGTTAAACTAAGAATTATTATTTCACGCTCATCTCCTTGAAATCTATCAACTGTGTCAACTCTCAAGTTTTCAATAATTTCTTCGGAGATATTATTTGCTCGAAGCTCACCGTAGATGAGATTATTTTGATGCCTATAAGGAGAAATAACTCCGATTTGCTTTGCAATCTCAATCTGATCTTCCTCATTATACAGAGCTAAAAATTCGGCAATGATTCTTCCAATGATTTGTGATTCTCGAATATTAAAACGAGATTCAGTTTGAATATCGATGTCTTCTATTCCTTCAAGAGCTGCTTTGTCTTTTTCTGTGTTAATAAAAATAACAGGTTTCGTTGAAATGAATAGTTTCTCAATTAATTCTGAAAGAGAGTTTTTTGTATTTTTTACTGAATTAAAGGATTCCAGAAATTCATCGATTGTGTGCTTTCCGATTGCATCATTCGCAGGGATATAATTCACTGAGGGATAAAAGGCGTTCTTTATTATTCGTGAGATTGCTTCATTCATTCGATAATGTTCAGATAAGATGACTACATTGTCAGTTTTTCCCGCCCACATTGTAAACAAACGTTCGAATAATGATGTCTTTAGTGTGCTTTCTTTCTTCAACCCAGCATTTAGCAGTACTTTTGGAACAGCTGGAGTATGTTCTATTGTTTCTTCAGAAACTACTGGCGGCAATTGCTTGTGATCACCCACTAAAACTACTCGAGGATATCCTTCTGTTGATTCTGTTGGAAGACATCGATGTCTAAAAGCTCCAAGACTTGCAGGTTCTGTAGCTTGCCCTGCTTCATCAATAATAACCCAATGAAAATTCAAACCCTTTAGGAGATTATTTCCTACACTACCGAGAGTACCTACGATAATTCCAGCTTTTTGATAATGCTCTATCCCTTTCTTTAATACTGTAACTAATACGTCTGCATCTGCTTTTTCGCTGAGAGTTTCATCAAATTTCGTTATATTAGGGAGAATATATTCTTGAACTTCTTCTGAGTGATCCTTTGAGTATGATTCCAAACGAACAATATATGGTTTTAATTCCTTAAACGCAGATAATTTTACGATAACCTCATCTGCAGCTCGATGAGTATTTGCTAAGATGAGAACAGGTTTTGATAGATTGGATTCCTTATCGTTTACTAGTTTTGAATTCAACAAGTAATATTCTGAAAAGATTTCCCTAGCTAATTGAGCGATCATTCTTGTCTTTCCAGAACCAGGTGGTCCCTGAACGAGTAGTATATCTCCCGGTTGTAACCCTAGAGCTTTTTCAATGGCTTCTACTTTAAATTTGTCAAGGTCTTTTATCAAACCAGCTCTTGGAATTGGTTTAATTTTATTGGGTTTTGATATTCCGAGAATTAATTTTATTAGGTAAGGTAATTCTTTGTCGCTTATTTTTCTGCCTAGAATTCCAGATCGATTCATTGATTCAAAGAGGAAATCTGTTAATGAACGCGATTGCCATTGTGAGAAGATAACATTCTGAACTTGATCAACTCTGAATTTATCTGCAATTTTCCCTCTTCTTTTCAAAGTTGACCTTGCCTTGATTATAATTCCCTTTGAACTAAGGGAGGAAATTTTTCCTTCGACACTAAATATTTCACCAGGTAGTAAGTCGGAGGGTGTTATGAAAACATCATCTCCTTCTCTAATTCTAGTGAAGATCTTCTTATCAGATGATAAAGTAAGGACATATCGATACGAATCGAATTTCTCCAATTTCAGATTTGATATTGTTATGCCTTGATTTTCTAGAATATCGATCTCTGTTGTTGCTAATTTATGGAGATGTCTTTTCACATTGTTTAATTCGAATTTTAGTTGTCTAAAATACCAAGACCAATATTCATAGAGATCTTGTGGAAAATGTAACCAGATATCTGGATCAAGCAATCTTTTTCCATCAGAACAAATTCCTTGTTGGTTTGAGGGGCAATAATTGCAAATTCTACGCCAATTACTACTCAATAAATTAAAATCAGTCCCAAGAGCAGGCATGAATCTTCTTGAAAGGAATCTGTTAATTTTGTACCGATCATATCCTGAAAGTAAACCAGATTCAATAGCAAACGCAATATTCCTTGTCTGTAATAGGAGATCTAAATATTCATCACTTTGATCATCCGCTAAATCGATTTTTCTTCTCTTTATTACTGCATGATCTTGGAGAGGGATAATTTCCGGGTTATCATCGTCCAATCCTGCATCGGCATCAAAGAACTCAATGTATGCTCTTGGTGCTTTCCCTGTTACCTTTTTTATTATTTCATGATATGCAAAAGCTTGAACTCCACCAGGATGAGTTACACCTGTTAGTGGATCATAATCAGATTCAATGAAATACCTACTACCGGTTTTTATTTCCCAGAGTTCATCATAATCCTTTTTCAAGATTATTTGATCTGCTCTTCCAGATATCCCTCTTTCCGGAGAAAACAATAAAGTTTCATTAAGTAGTTGATTCTCTTTTATATCCTTAAATTGCTCTGCTATTTGATCTACGATAATTGAATCAACTTGTAATGGTAATTTTAGATCTTTATTTGGTCCACGAGAGTAGCTGCGTCTTAATAAGACAGAGAAATTATCCCGCCATTCATCAAGAACAGCCCGATTATATGATTTCATAGCTTTTACTGGGTCAGCACTTCTAACCCACTCATTAGAAGCATATTGTATCCCTTTATGAATTGCATTACCTCTTACAAAACCAATAGAAGTTGGGGCATTTCTAATTGCTCGTTGTAATCCTAGAAATGATTGATAAAAGTATTTAGCAGGACAATTGAAAGCTGATTCAAGTTCAGCCCCGGTAATGTTATAATCAGGTGAAATTATGAATTTGAGAATAATTAATTGACCACTTTCTGTTTCTTGTTCAGCAGCATTCTCCTTCTTCTCAGGTTTCCAAACAGCTTTCATTATTTGCAATAATAGCTCAGGGGATCTTCTTTCAGAAGCTAGCCCAGCATAGCAATACCTTAACACATTATGATAATGAGAGAATGTTGACTTTTTTGTTCGTCCGGGAAACCATTCCATCGGATAAATAACGGCAGTACATATATGAGCTCTTGTTTTTGGATCCATTAACTTGAGTACTAATTGATACTTCTCTCCTTCCGCTTCTCGAGTTCTTTCAGCTAATACTTGAAAATCTACAAATTTTGGAGTGTTTGGATTTGATTTCAAAATCTCCAAATGGGGGGAAATTTTATCCACGAATAATTCCCTCAATTATTGATTTTCTCGATAAGCTGGAAAACTAAACTTCTCTTTAGTTTCCACCAAGAATTCAACATCATAGATAGTGCTTAGATGATCAATGAATATTGTTTGTAAATCAAAAGCACTAGCCATTGTTGGTAAATCCTCAACATCCTTTAAACCGGTTTCAGCTTCTAAGTATTGATGGAGTGTTTTAAGCGCTTTCCTCAGTATCTCATCCCCCGATGCTATTGTATCAAACGTTTCTTTATTCAACAAATATATCTTGTATAACCAAATATATGCAGCTAGGTATTCTTGATTAAATAATGCCATAGAACACTTTGCGAGTAATTGGTGTGATCTTATCTCCTTTTCTTCAGTCTTTAATTGATGAGCAAGCTCATATAATGAATCAACCTGCTTTCTGTAATAGTTTTGTTCTGCAGCGCTTAATTTGTCATATTTTGACATCAGTTTTACAACTTCTTGGAAGAAAGCACCTTTACTTCTTACAATTCTGTCAGGCGATGTTTGTATCACAGATTTTAACAAATTATGGAGTTGTTTGTAAAGATTTATTCGCTGCTGTAATTGCAGATCTCGAGCAGTCTTAGCTGCTTCGCTGAAATATTTATCACTATTTCTGAATTGCCAAGAATTGAGTGTTCTAATACCACTTTTGTAATTCTTTTCAGCTAAGTCCTCTGCAGGATTTAATGTTTCTTTCCCAAATTTTAGTGGAGCACCTGTGCGTTCTGAAGTAATTAATTTTATCATTATTTGCTCTGGTGAATCATCTTTGTTAATTGTAACGATTGGATCCTTCGAATCATACCTTTCTGATTCAATTTTCTCAATATTATCTTTTACAGTATCTTGTATTGTTTTTTGTAAATCACTCATTCTCATATCCTCCTCGGCAATCCAGCATTCAATCTAGATTAGTGAGACAAATATTAAATAAAAATCCATTGTCTTGCTGAGACTTTGTACGGACAATATAATAGGTCCATGATAAGAGGTCAGCGAAAGTAAAAACTTTTACTTTTTTTATTCATTCCTACTAGGGGTTAATGAAGAAAGGATTGTTGCTCGAGTAAGAAGGAGTTGGATCTTTTCGTTATCTGGAAACCTACGAGCGATTTTCGTAATTTCTTCTAAAACTTGGTTTAGCTCTTCGTGTCTGTACTCTCGAGCAAAATTGCTAAGAACACTAATTAACGCTTGAGCAAATTCAGCTTGAATTTCAGGATTATCCTTATTCTTATTTGCTAGAAGACGAAATTCAAAAAGAAGCTTGTCACAGGTGAAATTTTGTTTATTAGAACAGAAACGAGTAATTGCATTTGAATAACTTTTAGCATATAAAATTAAGGCTTTCTTATTATTCTTTGTTTCTCTAATTAAATCGCGAAACTCTCTCAGCAATTTTGCTGTTCCTTCTACATCCCAAGAACCTCGTAGATAGTAAATAGCATTTGAATATGCTTCTGCAAGAAATTCTGTGATTATTTCGTTTGGATGACATCTTTTCTTTAACTTTTTTAGGTCATCTAACAAGTAAAGCAAATCTGCAAAAGCTTTTCTTTCTCCGAACATTTTTGTTGCATTCTTTATTGCTTTCGCGAAATTTTCTTGTATCTCTTTCGAGTTCGGGAAATTTTGATCGAGAATGGTTAATTCTTTAAACCAATTATAGAATTCTGAAACTGGTTGTTGTTTTGCAAAATGAGTAATCAGATCTGTTAACTCATGCGAGCGTCCAATTGCGAGTGCTTCTGGATCCGAAGAGGATCGTCCGCTATATTCTAGAGGAGTTTTCATCGACCCAATATCCTATGCGAATAGCACAACCATTCGATTATTTAAAATTATACTTTTGGTTGCTTACATAAAAAAAATGGGGAATTGAGAGGTTATTTCAATTCATAGATTTTAGAGTATTCTTTGCGGAGATAATTGAGATAGTACTTTGTAGATAGCTCCTCACCGGTTATTTTCTTCACTAATTCCAAAGGATCATAAAGATTGCCCATTTGATGTACTTTTGTCTTTAACCAGTCAATGACTTTATTCAAGTCACCTTTCTCCATATCTTTCCTCCAATCGGGAATTTCTTGATTCATTTTCCATAATAATTGACCATCAATTATATTGCCAATTGCATAAGAAGGAAATGAACTAAAACCACCGCCAGACCAATGAACATCTTGTAGGAGTCCTTCCGCATTATTCTCAATATCTACTCCAAGATATTCTTTCATCTTGCTATTCCAGATTTGTGGGAGATCATCAAAGGAAATTTTCCCAGCAAACAAATCTTTCTCAATTTCGTGTCGAATAATCACATGCATTGAATAGGTTACTGGATCAGCTTCTACTCTAATCTTTGAGGGGATAACTCTGTTAATGGCACGAACAAAAGGAGCTAATTCCACATCCTCAAAGATTCCTCCAGTAATTTCTTTTAATTTTGGAAGGAAATACAGCCAAAACTCAGAACTACGACCTATGAAATTCTCAATAAACCGTGATTGTGATTCGTGGAAACCATCTGAACAACTATAACCAACGGGTTGATATTTATGCTTCTGTGGCAAGTATTGTTCGTATAAGGCATGACCAATTTCATGCATGACTGAGAAAAATGAACTTGAGAAATCATCCAAGTGATAATTTGTGGTTACTCTAACATCATCATAATAACCTGTTGTGAATGGATGAACAGTCTCATCAATTCGACCGGCATTCAAATCATAATTAGTTGTTTTTGCTAGTTCTTCAGAAAGTTTTTCTTGAATATCCTTTGGACAGGCTCTTTCTATAAGAGAATAATCGGGTTGTTTTGGTGAATTTACTATTGCTTTTATTAGGGGTTTTAAACCATCACGTAACTCAGCAAACAAGTCATCTACAATTTCACGAGTAAAACCAGGTTCATTCAGATCAAGCAGAACATCGTAAGGATCTTTTGTAGGGTCAAGAAAGTTGGCAAATTTGTTCATTAACTCAAAGATCTTGATTAATTCGGGTTTAAACAATTCATAATCTGATTCAGCAAATGCTTTTTTCCAAATAGCATTCCCAAGAGCACTTTGTTTAGATATTGCTTCAACTAATTCCTTAGGGATTTTGGTGTTACGATCATAGTCTCTTTGAAACAAGTAGATATTTCTTTTTTCAACTGAAGTCAGTTTTTCATAATTTTCATTTGCTTTAATTTCTTCTAGTAAAGCACCGATCTCAGGGTCTATGGTTTTCTCATGTATTAATCCGCTGATAATAGCTAATTCTTCTGATCGTTGTTCAACACCTTTTTCTGGCATATATGTATCCATATCCCAGTAAATGTTCATTTCTATACTATTTAATAGAACAATTTCCTTGTATTTTTCCAACAATTTTTCGTAAAGATTAATTTCTTGAGTTACTTTTGACATCTTCCAGCACCACGTTTTCCTCTAAAAATCATAAATTTTCGAGTATTTCTCACCGGTGGCTTCTATGAAATACTTGGCAGAGAATTCTTTTCCGGTAACATTCTTAATTAATTCTAGAGGATCGTAGAGGTTCCCTTTATTACGAATATTAGTATTTAACCACCCTAGGATGTTTGTTAAATTACCGTTTTTCATTTGTTCTTTCCACTCAGGAATGTCTTTAGTTAATTGGGTTTGAAACTGCCCATTGTAATAACTTCCCAAAGCATATGTTGGGAAATAACCAAATAATCCCCAGGCATAATGAGTATCTTGGAGAATGCCTTCAGTATCATTTTCGATGTCAATATCTAAGTATTCCTTCATTTTCTCATTCCAGAATGAGGGTAATTCTGAAACTGTGAGCTTGTCTGCGAACAATTCTTTCTCCAACTCATATCTTAATATGATGTGTAATGAATAAGTAACGGGATCAGCATGTATTCTAATCTTTGAAGAAGTAACTTGGTTGACAGCATGAATAAATGGTTGTAATTTTACGTCATCAAAGAGTCCTTGAGTAAGCTCTTTGAATCTTGGTAAATAAAATTCCCAAAATTCAGAACTTCGACCAATAATATTTTCAATAAATCTTGCTTGGCCTTCATGCATGGCTGCAGAAGGAGAAGAACCAATTGGTTGATATTTGAATTTAGCGGGATAATTTTGCTCGTATAGTGCATGACCACATTCGTGCATATTTGCATAAAATGAATCAGTAAAATCTTTAGTATTATAACTAACAGTAATTCTTACGTCATCGAAATAACCTGTGGAGAATGGGTGAACAGCAACATCTATTCGACCACCCTTCAAATCATACTGTACTAAATCAGCAAGATCATGAGCAACGTTCCTCTGAATGTCAATAGGACATTCACGTAGAATCAAAGAGCTATCTGGTTGATTTGGGGAATCAACACATGCTTTAATGATTGGAATTAAGCCTGCTTTGGCTTCTTGAAAGATTTTATCATAGATTTCTTGTGTGAAGCCTCGCTCATAATTATCGAGTAAAACATCATAAGGATCCATATCAGGATTAAGATAGGCTGCTTGCTGCTTCTTCAAATCAATCATTTTCTCAAGTTCTTTCTCGTAAATAGAATAATCAGCTTTTGATTTTGCTGCCTTCCATTTCTGTGTGGTAAGAGCACCATGTCTTGTTAATTCTTGAGCAAAGGATGTTGGAATCTTAGTAGCTTTATCATAATTTCTCTGGATAAGGATAACATTTCTTTTCTGAACATCCGAAAGATTTCCAAAATCTTTGTGAAACTGGATTTCTTTCAACAAGGAACCGATTTTTGGATTAGTATTGCGATCATGGATTAATCCGCTCATAAGAGCTAATTCTTCACCTCGTTGCTGAGCCCCTTTCTTAGGCATCATAACTTCGAAGTCCCATTGAATTTGCCCACTCACATTTCTAAGCAAATAAATCTCTTTGATCTTCGCAAGAAGCTTCTCGTAAAGATCAGTTTTTCTAACAACTTTTACCAAAGTAATATTCTCCAAGCGGATTAGAATAAATGTAATTTTAAGTATTTCATTGAGATTGATAAGCTCTACTAAATGCTCAAATTACCAAAAGGAATTTAATCAAGGCATAGAATATCTTCACAAAAAACAGTGTGAGAAAGCAACTTGACCCCTGAAGTAGATGAAGGACCAATAGACCACATTAAATCAAGTAACGCAAGTAAGAGAGCGATTCTAGAACACTTACTCGAGAGAAAAGCGTTCGATGAAAAAAGTGCAATAGAAGAAACTGAACTTAAAACATCAAAGTATGATATGTACGCATTAAATGAACTAGTAGTAGAAGAGAGAATTCATTCGGATATACGAGGAACAGTAGCATACTATTACTTAGATGAATACTATAAACCAGTCAAGAGCTACAGAAAAGAAGTGGTAATGGGATTAAGCATACCAATACTGATTTTTCTAGTAACAATAATTCTAGCGGGAATGATAGCAATAATAGTGATGTTCTTCAGATAAAAGAACAAGAAACAAAAACTAGCTATTAAACGAAAGATTCAAAAAGAAAAAAGAAGCGAAAAAGAATAACCCAGGGCGGGTGGTCTAGCTCGGTATGACGTCTGCCTTACTAGCAGAAGGTCGCCGGTTCAAATCCGGCCTCGCCCACCATTTTCTTTCTATTTTTACTCCTCTATATCTAGATAAGGAAAAATCTGAGCTTTGAAGAGATATTTTGGTTCTTCCTTTAGTCTCTCCATTATTCCTTCTGGTCCTCCAAATTTCTCTTGGTATTCTTTCATAACTTCTCTCATTTTCCCTATAAGGAAAAGAGCTTCTTCTTCATTTGTTATAATTGAAGAATGATATGGTATTGGATAACTTTTTCCTTTTATTTTGTACCATAAATCTCCTGTCTTCTCATCATAAAAGACGTCTTCAAATGGTTGGTTTTGTTCTAATTTCTTTATCTGGTCTGTGAGAACGCTTGTATAGATATGATTTATAATTACAAAAAATTGTTGCATGTCTAAAACAAAAGCAGAACGTTCTTCGATTGGACTTGCTAATAGGCTTTCTTTATCCAATGTGTACATCATGTCTGTAATATTCTGATTAATTCTATAGTATTTTATTTTCCCTGTTGGATTCATATAAACATCAATTAATCCGCTCTCAACTAATTTCTTTAAATGGTGAGAAATTGTACTTCTGGATTTCTTTGTAATATCAACTAGCTTGTCTGCTGTTACTTCTCCTTTGAAAATTATCTCAAAAACAATCTTTGATCGTATAGGATCTAACAGCACTTCCAATGCGTCTACTGTTCCTGCATCTGGTGACTCTGTCTTTGGTTTCATAAATTTTAATCGCTTCATATTTATTACATGTATTTGGAAATATTTAAATATAACGATGAAGTGAATATATTTCGATAATATCGAAATATTATTATTAAATAGGAAATAAAGTGATTGAAATGTCTAAGAAAAACAATTCACCCGAGATAACGGTTGAGAAATTCGATCCATTAAATGGATCAGATAGTGAATGGGAACGATACCATGAATTCAGAAGATTGAAGCATATGGAGGAAAATCCTAATGACCCATTATCTAGTGATGAATTTGCTAAAAATTCTATGCAACAAAATGTACAAAATCCTGAATTTGGAATTCACTTGTCTAGTGTCATTGATAGTAGCACCAATAAACAAATCGGCGAAATTATGCAAGGGCTTATTCTTGAAGCATCTCCTTCTTATGAAGGAACAAAACATCTGATCCAATTTGATATTTACTTATTAAAACCGTATCGTCGAAAAAGAATTGGTACTAGATTATTGAAACAAGTAAATGATTTTGCTGTTGAACATAACAAAAAATTACTTGTGACTGGATCTGATAATAAGGATGGAAAAGCTTTTTTGAAAACTATTGGCGCACAAGTTGCTCTCTCAGGTGTAGATAGCCGGTTACAACTCAAAAATGTAGATTGGAAAATGATTGACTCTTGGGCTAAAGAAGGGCCTAAAAAATCACCGGAGTCATCGTTAGAAATAGTTCAAAAAATTCCAGAAGAATTACTAGAAGAATTTTGCAAGGTTTATACAGAAGTTACTAATCAACAACCATTTGGCGAATTAGATGTTGGTGCAATTGTTTTCACACCTGAAAGCTATAGATCAATGGAAGAAATGTTTGAAAAAATGAATCGTACTTGGATTACTATAATTTCTAAAGAATCAGATGGAAAGATTTCAGGTCTAACTGAAATGAGATATAATCCTGAACGAACAACAATGATTTCCCAAATTTTGACTGGTGTTCAACTAGAATATCGTGGTCGCGGAATTGGTAAATGGCTAAAAGCTGCTATGTTACTATATGTTCGTGAAAAGTATCCCGAGGTTAATATTATCACTACAGGAAATGCTACAACAAATGCTCCCATGCTTTCGATAAATAATCGTCTTGGTTTTAAAGTTCATAAGGAATCAGTTGGTGCTCAGATTACTATTGATCAATTAGCTAAACATTTTGATTCCCTTTAATCATTTGATTTTACAAAGGAATTTTTATTTCTTTTTTGGTTTTCTTACAAGAATTTTAATATTGTCATTTTCTTATTATATTCTTGGAAAGGAGTTGTGTGTATGGTTTTAACCTGCAATAAATCATCACAGCCAAAATTTGGTGTTTTATTTTTATCCTTCTTAGTTGTGGGTTTACTGGTTTGTACGAATTCTCTTCAAACTCAAGGGGTAAACAAGCCTGAGAATTCTCCGGGGGAGGATTTTGCTTTCACAGAAGTAGGTCAATGGGTTGTAGAAGAAGGTGTGTATGCTCTTGATGTGACTATTGATGAGGACATCGCTTATGTTTGTACGGGTGATTATCTTGCTATTTTAGATATTTCAGATCCTTCTAATCCATCTTTACTTGGGACATTCAATCAATTTGGTAGTTATCAAGGTGAGATTCCTTGGCCTGAACAAGTGATTGCTTTTGGCGATTACATTTTCGTTATTGCTTACTGGCACGATTATATTTATTGCTGGACGAACAAAATTATGGTTCTCGACGTTTCCGACCCAGCCAATCCAGTGCTTGTTCAAGAGTTTAATGTTCAAAGATTAATCTATGATATTTGTCTTATTGACAATTTTCTTTTTGTTGCTAGTAGTGGTGATTTTAGGATTTATAATGTAGAAGTTGCAAATTCTCCTTATCTTCATGGCAATTTTTCCGCAACAGGTTTTTCCCCTGCAGCTATTGGAATTCATGAATCTTTCGTTTTCCTTGGTTCTTATGCTAATGGGTATTTGGTGCTTGATATTTCTAATCCGTTAAATCCATTTATGGTTAAAAATTGCACGGATTTCTCTATTACTAGAATTCATTTTGTGGAATCAATTGCTTATACTCTTACAAGACCTACTAAATACGGTTCTTCTGGGAGAAACTTTACTGTTTTCAACCTTACAGATCCCTTTGATCTTGATGAGATAAATCGTTTTTATGTTTCCGAAGAAAATTGGGATTTCATTTTTTCAGATGGGTACATTTACATGAAGACATACGGTTTTGATTTTCGTGTTTTAAATGCAACTAATCTTAATCATCTTGAGTTTGTTTACCAATCTAGTGAAGAGGAATTAGATGCCCAAGGTTTTGCAATTGACGGAAATGATTTTTATCTTGCAGCTGGATCGGAAGGATTAATAATTTATCAAGTTAATTATCCCCCGATTACAATTTCATTGAATCAATCTGCTTTTCTAATCTTTTTTGTAGGTGTTTCTGCTTTCCTGATTTTTCTTAAAAGAAAACGAAGATAAGAAAATCCAGTTTTTTGTTTTATTTCCTTTGAAATGTTGATTGTATCCAAATCCTTTTTTATGTTTGTGTTTTCTTTTTATCGAATACTATTTTAGGAGATAGTCAGACGTCCAGTGATGAAAAGTTAGAAGATATTCCAGATTTTTCCAACCAAGAAAAGAAAGAAGATCTTCATCTCAATGGCAACAAAAAAGGTGTTCTCTGGTTAATTTCTATGTTTTCTACAGCGAACATCAATATCTTCATGCAATTTTATTCTGCTTTTGCTTTAATTTATGGTGTCTCTAAAGCAGCAATTGGTTTCATAACATCTATTAGAAATTTAATCAGTGGTTTATTCCAAGGTTCCATTGGTCGTCTTTCAGATAAAATAGGTAGAAAGAAGATTCTTATCTTTGGCTTCATTATCAGTTTTCTAATTCCTCTTCCATTGATTTTCTATCGAGTACAGTGGTTTCTAATTTTAACTTCAGTTATTCAAGCACTTTCTGTAAGTTTTATTATTCCCTCTTGGAATGCTGTTTTAGGAGATGTTACTCAACCTAGTTCCAGAGCCACTTTTATTGGACGTATTACTTCAGTAGCACGTATATTTTCTGTAGTATTGACTCTTGGTCTTGCTGGTATTTTTGCTATAATTGAGAGTAGATATGAAAATGTCCTTACTATTTTTGGTAAAGTCCACTATATTGGTAATAATACACAATTTGGTATTGTTTGGATAATGGCTTCGTTTAATGCCTTACTATGCATTGTCTTGATTTTCTTTATGAAAGAAACTCATGTTGTTTCAGTAGAAAAACAAAAAGAAATACCTAAGATGTGGGTTTCTCTGAAAGACAAGAGTTTTCGTAAATTCTTGATAGTGCAATCTGTTTATGGTATCACCATGTCAATAATTTGGCCTATTAATCCCATAGTCATAACAGATGAGAATCTCCTTAATCTGGGTGATAGTTTTTCAAAGTTGGCTGTTCTGACTTCTGCTTTTGCTGTTTTCATAGGGTTAACAACAATAATTGGTGGCAAAATCTGCGATAAGATCGGTCGTAAACCTACTATTATCATTTCTATAGCAATTCTCATCTTCTTCCCTGTAAGCATGATTCCAGCAGTCGCCACCAATAGATGGGCTTTACTCCTCATTTCTCGAATGGTGGGTGGAGTAGGAACGGGTTTAAACCTTGTAGCAATAAATGCTTATACGCTCGATATGGCCCCTGGTGAGTTGATGGGCGCGTACAGTGGTATGCGAGAAATGTTTTATGGCATTACTACCTTCATTGGTTCACTTATTTCAGGCTTCATTGTTGTAGCACTAGAGGCAAAATTCGATGCTTTGGGTTATGACGACCCTATATGACCAGCAATCATTGCTATGTGTATAGGAACTACTATTCTTCGAGTAATGGCTGCTACGGGGTATCTTTTCATAGATAAGGTCCCTGTTACGATGGATTAGTAGAGATTAGAAATTCTTTTTTAGCTTCAATACTTTGGATTGTTAAGCTATTACTGGAGAGTTCCTGTGAAAAATTGTCTGATGAGAAACTAGATCTACAGAGCAATTCAACTGCTGGGATTGATGAAAATTCAAATGAGATATTGGATAAGAACGAAACAG
>DAOVPS010000186.1:0-5899 GCA_030629105.1 Candidatus Heimdallarchaeota archaeon | reverse complement strand
GATCAGTTATTGGATTAGTAGGTATTTGTGTAATTCTCAAAACGCTTCAAGAAGCTGATTCTGAGCTTTTAGAAGTCTATGATAATGATTCAGGAAGATTTTATCGCTTAAATCCACAAAGAACTGCTTTAGTGAGGAAGCTTGTGGAGTATCATTTGAAACACTCAAAACATGTAACTACATCATCTTCTGCTCAGTTTAAACGCTTCAAAGATCGCTTAAGATCCCAGCGAAAATCTGACCAAACAATAGATGATGATCTGAAACAATTTCTGTGAGAAATCTAGAAAAAACTCCCTACAATAGTAGGGGTTCTTCATTTATTTATTCTGTATTCACAAGTAAAAATGAGTTTTCAATAAAAGTGATTTTTTCACCAATAAAGCTCTTGAGATTTGTGAAGTGAATGGGTAGTCCTCGACCTGTTAAGATGCTGGGTTTATCCATGAGATGAAAATGGAGATGTGGTCCTGTTGAGTTCCCTGAATTTCCCAAGCTCCCTATTACTTGTCCTTGTGTTACATTCTCACCTTTTTTTATCTTTAAAGAACCATTTTTAATGTGAGCATAAAATGAATACTCGTTTGTTGCATATTTAATTATGGCGTAGTTTCCTGAAATCAGTGGAACAAATCCTGATTTCTCAATTATCTCTCTTTTTTCTTCATTACTTATCATTTTAATTGCACTCGGATTTTCCGGCATCCCATCAAAACAATCTACAACTTCGCCATCTGCTACAGCTAGAAGATCTTCATTATAACACTTGAATTCTTCATTTGGTTTCTCAAATGTTTGTTCAAATTGTAAATTGTCATTTAGTTGCACTAGATCAAAACCAAATTCTTGTGAATGCATAGTACGATGATTGTACGCATCATCCCAATTCCCAAAAACAAGCCATGTGCCCTTTAATGGAAAAATATATTCCTTTTTATTTTTGTACTCTATAATCGGAATCTGAATTGAGGTTTTTTTAGTTTCATCTGCTTGTTTGTAGATAACTGTAAAGATTAACTCATCAATCGGTTTTTCGACAAGAGTTCTAAAATGCTCTAATCTAAAACCTGTTTCTTTTCTTGGCTCAAGTGAATCAAGTGCATAGTTTTCCTTTTTCCAGAAATCTTTTACACCAAGAAAAAGTAATATATTATGTTTTCTTGCTTCTTCTCGAACTTCATCTTCTTGTTTTATAGCTAATCTCTCAACCACTCCCTGAAGCTCTTCTGATTTAGCTTTAATAACGTCTTTAGAGTAAACAATTTTCTTTATTGTTTCTCCTTTTGTCTTCAACTCAAAAACATACTTGATGAGTTGCACAGGATCATTCAAAGTATTAATTATTCGAACAGCTCGTAACATAAAATCAAATTCGTATTTTTCTTGACCTTCCAGCTGTCTTTTAACACCAATAAGTTTCTTTTCAGGGCAATAACTAATTTTCATATTCAATGCTTCCTTTATTTTTTCCAATTTTAATTTCCTAATGCTTCTCGAAGAATTTTCAGAAGCGAAGGATCTTTCTTCATTAGCTTGGCACCAAGCTTTATTTGTCCCCACCTGCCTCTAACTGCTTTTGTAAGATCTTCTCCATCAAAAGTTTCGACTATATTATCCATTTGCTGATCTGTAAGGACATCTAAAACCTTTCTTGCTTTTGTTGCTAAGCCAAAAGATTTGCCGTAAGCGTCATTCCATAATTTTCCGTAGTTCGTACTCAGGAATTTATCAGAGAAATCTTCTTTTTCGAAAGCCTTTACTAATGTATCACTGATCATTTTCCCGGATTCCATGCCGTACGCGATTCCGCCACCTGTCAAAGGATTTACTTGTCTGGCTGCATCACCAACTAATAAAATCCTGTCTGTTGCAAGTTTTTCAAGGGACCCACCAACTGGTATAGCCCCTATTCGTTCCTCTATGACTTTCGCATTCTTGAATCGTTTCTTTCCCTCATCACTTTTGAAAATAAAATCATCAAGATATTCTCTTACGCTTTTCTTTGCAAAACCAACGCCTATACCTATTCCAACATTTGCACTACTTTCACCTTTCGGAAAGATCCAGAGATAACCTCGAGGTGCTATTTCATTTCCCATGTACAAGTCAAACATCGTTGGCTCATCAAATTTAACCCCGACCATCTCATAACCAAAAGAGGTGTTCAAATCGATTGGATCTATAGGTTTTGCAAGACCTGCATCCCGAGCAACAACACTGTAAATCCCGTCTGCACCAACAACAATTGGTGCTGATTCTGTAATTTCTTTCCCATTTAGTTCAGCTTTAATTGTAATACCTTTTTCTTTGTCGATTTTGATTTTGGTAACTCGAGTATTTAGTTGTATATCTGCTCCTTCCAAAACTGCTCCTTTAAGGAGTTCTTTATCGAAAATTCTTCTGTCTACAACGTAGCCTTCACCTTTAGGTAAGCGATAATCAATTACGTTCATAGAAGGACTGATCACCCGAAAACCATCTATTTCTGTTCTTAGGGCATCTTTAGGAACACCGATTTTCAAGATATCATTAATGGTTTCTTTTCCAATAGCTTCTCCGCATCTAACAGGGATGCCGATGTGGCTTCTTGCATCTAGAATTTTAACTTTGAAACCTTCTCTCGCTAAGAACCTAGCAGTTGTTGAACCAGCAGGACCTCCACCGACAACAATAATATCATACTTTCCTTTACTTTTTGCTGAACTCATTTTGTAATCATCCAATATGTTGGTTAATTTCTTACTCTAAGAAAGATTTGAAATCTACATCTTTGTATTTCATGATTTTTGTCAAATCGTTAAGAATATCTTTGTCTAGACTGATTCCAGGATATTTCTTTACAAGCTTGTCTGCTCTTTCTTTTGCTCTTTGTCCAATTGATTTTCGTCCTTTGTTTTTCCATTCTTCGTTTGTGGCTCGATCAATCACATTACTAGGTATGTAGTGTTCCTCTCTAAACCATTTCAAAGTGTGATCATGCGAGAGTAAGTGTGTGGTTTTGTCATCGAACTCTTTTAGGAGATTCTTCGCTATAGGATCGTCTCTTTGAATTATTCCCTTATTGAATTTGTAAACCATTCCACAAATTTCGTTATCAATAACTACTTTCGGGATGCTTTGTGTTGTTTCAAAATCAATCATACCGGCACCAGAGATCATGTTTACACCTCCGATACCTGCGAGTAATGAACCCATTCCGGTTTCAAATCCTGCTTGAGCATCTAATATTTTAGCATCTGACATTCCGAGATATGCGTGAGTTGGTAGGTTTAGGTATTTCCCGATTTCAACATAACCTAAATCGAGAATCATTGTATCTATTGATCCCATTGGAGTTATACCTTTTCTCATATCAAAAGCAGATGGCGATCCACCCCAAATAATAGGTGCTCCTGGGGAAACTAGTTGTGTAATAACCACTCCTGCTAAACATTCAGCTGCATGTTGTACAATCGACCCAAGAATTGTAATTGGAGCATTTGCACCAGTCATTGGCATTGAAACAAACTCAGAAGGAATGCCATATTTTGCACAATCAATAATGCTTTGGCATGTAAGATCACTCCATTTCAATGGAGGGGAAGGGCAAGCATCGAATATTGCTAATGGTTTCTTCCTGAGTTCTTTTTCTCCTCCACGAATAGAAACTAGCATATCTTTCATAATTCCAAATGATTCTTTTAAGAAAGTACCAGTAACAATTGGTTTCGTTGAATGAATTAGACATAAATATAATCGATATCTATCTTGAACAACTTCAGGAACATCCGAGCAAATTATTGCTGTGCTTTGAGCATGGATATTTTCGAGTTGATCCACTACTTTTGAGAATTCAATGAAATCCTTACTTAAACCCAAACGAATATCATTTGTTTCAGCATCCAGAACTTGTAACGCTGCAGAACCTGGATCAAAACAAATATTATCTTTTTCAAGTTTCGTAACTTCTTTTCCATCTCGATCAAATAAAGTTATTGAGGAGGGTGCTGTTTTCAGAGATTTCTTAATCATATCTCTAGGAATTTTTGCTCTCTGATTCTTATCAACTTTGATTCCTGCTTTTTGTAGGATCTCAATTGCTTCTTCATTTTCAACAAAAAATCCAATTTCCTCAAGCACTTCAAATGCTTCATTAACAACTTTTTCTTTTAGTTCTTCTTCAAGTATTTTGATTGTGGGTCTCATATTAAATTCCATCTTTTATTGTTATTAACTAATTCTCTTCCATAAAAACATTTTTTGTATTTTCTAATTAATCTCGCCGGAAAGAACAATCAAGTAAATCACAGGTGGGACAATCTTTTAGTCCTAATTCCCTGTCTATTTCTTTTCCCATATTAACTGCAAAAGAAACTGATTTTCTTGGCTTCATCATAAATGTTTTACTTAGTTTTACTCTGATAAAATATGAAGGTAAAAGATCGAAGATTTGTTTTTGTCCATCTTCTAATAGCCATTGACAATATCCCGGACTAAATCTATTAGTAAATTCTAAATTCTCTATATCTTCACTAAGATCTCTGATAATTGCTCTATACATCCAGAGTGCTACTTCTTCTGCTGCGTGAGAAGCTATTGCATCTAAAATAACACCTCTTGCAAGCTCACCTTTGTTCAGGAGTCTCGAGCTTTCTTGTTCCATGTCTTTTCCAATAGTACTGATACACAAGACGGTTTTTTCAGATTTATTAAACAAATATTTTGGAGTCAAATCTGAGCTACTAAAGGTATCATACATTCCTCTTGGATTCAATAATTCCACTGCAAAATCCTTCAATTCAGAAATTTCGTATAATAATTCAGTAGAAGGTTTTTTGTATTTCTTTTGAGACGCGTTTTCATTTCTTAATAAACGAAGAATTTCATTATCATACAGTTTTATTCGAAATCCTTCATGAAGTCTCAATTAATCTACCTCTTAACCTTTTCAGCAATTTCTTTAATAAATTCGGGGGTGGAACCGCAACAACCTCCTACAACATTAGCTCCTGATTCAATCATAGCTGAAATGTCTCGAGCAAAATCTTGTGGAGTGGCATTGTAGATTGTTTTACCATCAATTAGTTGAGGTTGTCCAGCATTGGGTTTAACACTAATTGGTAAGTTTGTTTCCTTCCTAAGTAGGGGAATCAAATCTACCATCTCATCACTCCCTAGAGTACAATTAGCTCCAATGATGTCTGCACCTACTTCTTCAAGCACTTTGACGCATAATTCAACTGGATTTCCCATTATTGTGAAATAGCCTCTTTTTGTTTTCTTGTATGTCATAGAAGCAAGTATTGGGAGAGTTGAAATTTCTCTAATCGCTTTCACAGCTGCTTCTGCTTCTTTGATATCTACCATAGTTTCAACAATAAAGAGATCTACTCCTGCTTCTGACAAGTATCGAGCTTGTTCCAAGAAATTATTATAGAAATCTTCCTCAGTTGCTTTTCCAACAGGAGGAAGGAATGCACCACTTGGTCCAATATCCCCTGCTACATAACCTTGCTCAGGACAGATTTCTCTAACTAATTCAACTGCTTTCTTATTGAATTCTTCAATACTGCTCCCATGTTTGTGTGCCATGAGTTTTAGCATTGATCCCCCAAAAGTGTTTGTGAAAACAATATCTGAACCAGCATCATAATAGCTTCTATGGATTTCTTGAACTTCTTTAGGATTGGAAACATTCCAATATTCTGGAGGTGTTCCTGGTGGTAAGCCTTTATCTATCAGAAAAGAACCCATTCCACCATCAAGTATGACGATTCTCTTCCTTATTAAATCCAATATTGCTGGTTTGCTTTTCAGGGAATTCACTCCCCTTATTCTAATAATTTCTTAGCCAATTTTACAGCACTAATAGCATTCTCTGCTGTTCCATCTGCACCAATATCTTCAGTCCATTTCTTGG
>DAOVPS010000001.1:0-56867 GCA_030629105.1 Candidatus Heimdallarchaeota archaeon | reverse complement strand
CTTTACTCCAAAGAGCAAGAATCGAAGCACAGATTGAAAGAATCACTTATGGTGAAAAGATTGATCCTGAAGTGCTTTCTGAAAAAATAGGTGATTATTTACAATCCTTTACCCAATACGGCGGTGTAAGACCATTTGGTATTGCTGTCTTATTTGGTAGTGTCTATGAACGAGAAACTTCTTTGTATTTCATAGATCCTGGTGGGGCTATTTTCAGCTGCCTTGCTACTGCAATCGGTTCAAACGAAGCAGCAGCAAAAGAAACTTTGAAGAAAGGTTACAAAAGGAATCTTACCAAGAAAGCGGCAATTAAATTAGCTCTTGATGCTCTTAAAGCAGCTATAGAGGAAGATGAAACCGTACTTATCGCTGAGATGGCTGTTATTGAGACAAAAGATGGATTAGTCCAAGTTTTAAGTCAAAAAGACATTGATGAGATCCTAAAAACATAATCTCATTAATCCCTTTTTTTCTTTTATTTTTTTTTATTTATCATTTATCCATATTTTTTCTTATCATTTGATTTTTTGTAGTAAAGCAGGTAAATCTTTTAGCAAAGGTATGATATAATCTGGCTTCAAAGATTTGAAAGAATGCTGAGCAATTTCTTTGAATTCTCCTAAGACACCAACGATTTTAACATTTGCTTTTCTACTTGCAATTACATCAGTTGGCATATCTCCAATATACAGACATTTACTGGCTGATAACCCCAGACCTTTGATCCCTTTCAAAATTCCCTCGGGATGGGGTTTTGCATGAACACAATCCTCTCGAGTTATTAAGACATCAAATTCCTTTAAGATTGGAATATGTTCTGACGCTTTATTTACAATTTCTCTATTAGCTGATGTAACTAATCCCATTTTATAATCTGTAGCTAGAAGATTTAATGTATCAATTGCTCCAGGTTGAGGAACAACATTCATTTTACATTTGTTAAACATTAATCCCCCACTTATCACAAAGTTCACTTTTTGAAAGAAATTTAATCCAGGAATATTGGAAACTTTGACAATAATTTGTGGAATATATAGTGGACCTAATTTCTCTGTTGCTGTAAGCAGATTTTGAGCTGTGCTAAAAAGTGCTTCATAGACTACTTCTCTTTTAATGTCTGGCTTTACTTTCCTTAATGCATAAAGATAGGACCAACCCACTCGAGCCATTAAAGAGGAAATTACTCCATCGTAGTCAAATAATAGTCCCCTAATAGCATGAGTTGTCATATCTAGAACACTCTTGAACATCATTTTTTGCTTATTTCACATTCATTAAAAGCTATAGTTATGTTCATTTTCTCTCCAGAAAAGGAATAATGACTCAAAAAAATTCATTGTCGAAATATTCATTTAACTATACCTAACTTAACCTACACAGTGATTTTCAAAGTTAAGGAAGAGAAAGGGTAACTATGTCTGAACACGAGAAAACACTTACGGAATACATTCATGAACTCGAATCAGAAGACGCAAACGTTCGTATTGAAGCAGCTGTGGCTCTTGGAGATTGGGGAAATGATCGAGCGGTGACTCCTCTAATAGAGGCACTTTTACATCCAGATGAAAATTTACGGCGTACATCTGCTCGAGCACTAAAAGAAATTTCCAATAGACGTTCAATTGAACCTTTAATTACTGTACTTCTAGATGATACTTCTGCAGAAGTAAGAGCAGAAGCAGCATTTGCTTTGGGATATTTTACCAGATTTAGTTTTGAAATTGATGACTTATTTTTAGAATTAAAGGATGAGCATTATTTAGTTCGTCAGAACGTAGCTTTTGCTTTAGGAAAAATAAAACGACGAAAAGCTGTGAGATCTTTAATTGACATTCTGAAAACTGATGAAAATTACCACGTAAGAGAAATGGCTGCTTGGGCTTTGGGTGAAATCAAAGATAAACGAGCTACTGTAGTATTAATCTCAGCGTTAAATGATGAACGATTATCTGTTAGGAAAAATGTTGCATATGCATTAGGTCGAATACAAGATAGTGCAGCAGGTAATGCATTAAAACTACAAATGATAAAGGAAGGTGAATCCAAGGATGCTTCATGGGCACTTTCTAAAATTCTAAAGAAAAGGGACGCAATAGCTGCTTTAAAAGATGCTTACAAGAAAATGCGAAAAGAGAATTTCATTAATGATTGTATCGAAATTTGTAGAACTCTCTATAATTTAGATAGTAAATCTGCAGAGAAATTTCTCAAAGAAATGTTAGAAGATGAAGACCTCTCACAATATTATGATGTACTAAAAGCTGTATATTAACCTGGAACAATGAAGTTTTGATTAATCATCATCCTTATCGACTGACACTATGACAGTGTTAAGAACGTCATCTAATAATGGTCTTTCCTCTGGTTCAGGTGGTGAACCATCAATTATTTTTGCTTCTCTTATTTCGGGTGGTTTGCCTAGATCTCTTGCTCCTCTTCTTGCAGGAGCAGCAGTAGTTGCTCTGGACTGCGAAATTGCTCGAGTTAATTTGGATTCGAGCTGATCGATTCTTTTTATTAATTGCAAGACTTCTTCTTTGCTCATTTCAGCTGTTTTTTGTTCTGTGCTTTGTTCATTTTTAGGAATTATTTTACTAAACTTCATTCCTAACTCTTCGATTTTCTGTATTATTTTTTCATTA
This sequence comes from Candidatus Heimdallarchaeota archaeon, assembly GCA_030629105.1. Lineage (GTDB taxonomy): Archaea > Asgardarchaeota > Heimdallarchaeia > JABLTI01 > JABLTI01 > JABLTI01. The sequence goes on along the minus strand of DAOVPS010000001.1, from coordinate 54,225 downwards.
GCTTCTTCAGATAATTGATGAACGATTTGAGCGTTTGATTCAGATTCAACCGGTGGTTGTGGTCGAAATTGTTCTTTGACTTCTACAAAGTATTCCCACAATTCATTCAGTTTTGTAGTTGCAGTATCATCTGATCCTGAGAAGGTTTCCGAATAAGTTTGAGGTGGAGTTTTCGTAGAAATTAATCCAAAGTGTTTCTCATGAAGAGCAGCAATTGATTTTGTAAGAATGTCCGCAGCTGAAGAATAACGAGTTAGTAAATCCTCGATTTGATCTTTGGTCTCAGAATCATATTCATACTCGAGATAAAACCTCAATTCTCTTGTTCTTCGACCGCTCATCAATACAATGCTCCAGTTTATGGTTTACCTGCAATTAAACAATAAATTCTATTTCTACATTAGTATTTTCCGATTTTAAATCAAAAAGGCATTGGTTCTCAATAGTTTAATTGCCTTTCTTCAGTCATGATTTTAGCTCTCATCGTTTAAATAACCATTCTTCATCTTTAAATAATTCATGAGCAATTCTATTTGCACTTTCCTGTTCCACATCTGAAATCTTTTCATGAATTAATTCAACATCTAATACAGAGCTAAGACCATTTATCATAGCATTTCTGATTTTCTCAAATGATGGGGCAACACCTAATTCCTCCTCTAAACTTGAAACTCTCTCTTTTGCAGAGGATATCATTTTCGCTTTAAATTTCTCATCAGGAACTACTAATAATGAAAACATCTTTTCTACATTTACTTTCCTGAGAATTGTCCCGTGCTGCAAAATCACACCACTCTTCCTTGTAAGAGCACTCCCTGAAATTTTCTTACCATTACTTTTTAGGTTGATATCATTTATTGGTTTGAATTCTGCTTCTATCCCTAATTCCATTAATCCAAGAACAACTCCTCCACAGATTTTCTCATATATCTTTGATATCTCTTGAGGTAATCTTGGATCATCGTCAAGACAATTCACTGAATACGTTAATTCTCCTTCAAAATCGTGATATACTGCCCCCCCACCTGTGATCCTTCTGATATAATCTACTTTTTTCTCTTTACAATTCTCAATATTCACAACTTTATTCATAGATTGGAAATAGCCAATTGAGACAGCAGAAGGCTTCCAACGATAAAACCTTATTGTATTTTTGGCTTTGTGTGCTGCAACGGCTTCTTGAATCGCTTTGTCAAGACCCATGTTGTAATAACAATCAGCCGCATTTTCTACCCAAATCAATCGCCATTTTTCTTCAGACATAAAGTTACATTCCTTAACTGAATTATGAAAACATTGAACTTTTAGGATAAAATATTATCCTCAAGCTCAAAAATAAAGTGGAAAACCCCAGAAATACCACACGTAAAAAATAATAGATGCAATACTTAGCAAAGTACCAAGAACAGCAATTCCTATTGATTGTCTTATTTTTGGACTGGTACTACCAAGTTTTTTCGCATTCATTGCAAAAATTATTGTTAAAATAAGGAACACTAAACTACCACCACAAAAAGTTAACCAAGCAAATATCCCAGCCAATCTTAATTTCGCCTCAGCTTGTTGCTGTTGTGTGAGTGCTCCTATACCATAAACAGAATGTTGTCCAGGAGCACCAGCACCATATTGCTGGGTTGATGGTTGACTATAACCTGATTGTTGTGGTTGTGTATAGGAACTTTTCTTTTTTGTAACATCGCTACCACAAAAACCACAGAATTGTACTTCTTTTTCCAGAATTGCTCCACAATTTGGGCAGATTATGAATTTCTCTTCAGACAATTTTTTATCTCCTGAATAATGAATGTCTTTCCTGTTGAGTTCCTATCTTAAATATAGATGTCTTATATATATTGCTTTTCAAATTTTGAAAAATGATTTTCTTACAACAGCAATATCATCATCCGTAAGTTCGCTTGGAAAATTATACAGATCTTTTCCGGGGGATTCATTGTAAAAGGGTCTATTACAATGAGGGCACCCACTAGTTCTGAAAGGTTTTCCATAAGATATTATTTGTTCTATTTCCTCTTTCTTAACACCAAAATCAAGAATTTGGTCTCTTTGTTCATCCTTCTTACTAAAAGTAATTTTTGAAAATGATGTTTTTCCTGCATTGATTAAATATCGAGCCAATTGTATTCTTCTATAGCTTTCAATATCAGGTTGTGGATGCTTTTCCAATGCTGTTCCTTTTACTGGGGTAAATGCAAATAATCCAACAGTAATATTTTGGTCATAGAATTTCTGTAAAAATTGGATTGCTTCTTTCTCAGTTTCTCCTAATCCAATAATCAAGTGTGTACTAACAAATCTTTTACCAAAAATTTCCACTGCATCTTGTATTGATTTTTCCATCATTTCCCAAGAAATATCTGATCCTCTCTTTTTACCTTTGATTTTGTTATATATTTCAGGTGTAGCACAATCAAAAGATATTCCAACTCTTGAAACTCCAGAATTCTTCATTTTCGAAAATATCTCTTTTGTTGTTGGATAACAACAAACAGTTAGTGGTGTTGCAATTTTGCTTTCAGAGAACTGTCCAATTATCTCCAATAAATCTTCAGTGGAATTTTCATATCTAATTGTTTGAATACATATTCGTTTTAATCCTGTTTCTTGATCAATTATGCGCTCAATAATTTCATCAAGATCATACGTTGGCCACAAAACTCTCGAGAGACCATCTTTTCTACCCTCACTTTCTTTTGCTTGGGGACAAAAACTGCAATTTGACAAACAATTAGTATCAGAATACATCAGCAAATATGCTGTCATTGGTTTAGCTTGCAAAAGTATTTTTTCCAAACCAATTACTGCTGCTGTTCCTATTGATGCTCTTATTTTCAAGAATTTACTTCCTCAATATTATGCAATTAGGTTTAATCTAATTCTTGATTTAAATCAGGTATTATTTTAATTAACTCTTCCAAATCAGAGATTACTATTTTTGATTTAGAGATTTTATTGAAATCCTCTCGAGTAAACATACCCGTTTTCCCAATAAATACTATATCGCTGTTTTGTGCTCTTTCACAGTCTTTTAAGGAATCACCAACATAAACTAGTTCTTCTGCTTTTAGATTAAACTCTTTTTTTAAGAAATCAAAATGATCCTTCCCTTTCTCAAATCCTATTCTATATCCTACAATTTGATCAACAATTAATTCATTTTTTTTACAATACTTCTCAATAATGGGTTGCGTTGTAGAACTTGAAATTGCTACAAGATAACCCAATTCTCTTAGCAGATTAATTGTGGATTTGGCATCATTGAATAACGGCAGATCAAATATACTTTCGATTTTTTCTTTCTCAAATTGAGAAATTACCAATTTATTGTTTGGATTTTCGGGGAATACTATTTCCATTTGCTGTTCAAAAGGTAATCCAGTTGTGATTTGATATTTTGTTCTTGCATCCTCTATCTCTAGCTCATAGTATTTCGTAATTAATTTGACAGCGATTTCTTCTAATGTAGGCATCGTATCGGCTGTAGTACCATCAAAATCTAGAGTAACTAGTTTGATCATTTTGAAGCTCCTTATAATGCAATGAATTTCTTTAATTGCTCTTCTTAATTGAATCTTTGGTTTAAAATGATGGTTTAGGAATTATAAGCAGTTCAATTCATGATAATAAGGAAAAAACCTAAAAAGTGAAATAAGAACCCCACATAGCATCATTTGGTGGTTCTCAAATGAATAAAGTAGTTGTAATAACAGGAGCATCCTCTGGCATAGGATTATCTCATGCTATTTTTCTAACATATAAAGGATATACAGTTTTTGGAACAAGTCGTAGAAGTCAAACACTTGATAAAAAGAAATTGAAAGAGGATTTTGTCAGAGATCATACGAAATGGAAATTCACAAACAAAGAAAAAACCATTGTTAAACCCACAAAAAATCTAATTCCCAAAAAAATAGAAAAGAACTTAGATGAATTAATTGACAAAATTAGGTTTTTCAATTTGGATGTTACTTCTGATGATTCCGTAGAAAAAGCTATAAGTGAAATGGAAACTGAAGCAAAAAAAATCAATGATCGTGGAATTGATATACTAATTAACAACGCAGGCATTAGTTTTTTCAGAAGTGCAGAAGTATTGTCCATTGAGGATTGGAAAATAACATTTGATACGAATTTGTTTGGTATGGTGAGAGTTGCAAAAGCTGTTTTACCACAAATGAGGGAGAGAAGAGAAGGACGAATAATTAACACAAGTACTCTTGGAGCATTAGCAGTTATCCCATTTCAATCTCATTATTCCGCATCAAAGATTGCAATTAAAGTCTTTAGTGAAGGTTTACGAGTCGAGGTTAAAAAATTCAACATTAAGGTTTCAACAATTCTGCCAAGTGATATTAATACTGCATTCAATGCAAACACACATGCAATTTCAACATCAATGGATCCTTCTACAAAATCCGTGGATTTAGAGAAGATGATTAATCAATCTCCTACGACTCCCGATTCACCATATTATAAATATCTAAATCCCGTATGGAAAGTCATTGTGAAGAATCTTATTGTTGCACCTCCTCCATTAGTGATTTCAAAGAAACTCTATAGAATAATTAAAGCTAGAAAACCTCGAGTAAATTATCACGCAGGAGACCCCATTCAAAGAATCTTAGTTTTCCTAATTCGTCGAGTAGTAACGGATGGTATAGTTGATTGGTTATTACCTTTATACTTCGGTCTTAAGTGAGTCAATCCACTCTAGAAATTGTGAGTAAGATGTCAATTGTAGATGAACCTGTAGATGAAATCAAAGAAAAAATCCGGTATATGAGTATAGATGTCTTCAGAGGTTTAGCAATTGCCGCTATGATTTTTGTAAATACGATTTCTCCTTTTGAGAACACTCCTGCTTGGTCGAAACACGCAATAGATTTTGGAGATGCTCATGGTGGGTTCATTGGTGGTTTTGGGTATGGAGTTATGATGCTCCTTTCAACTGCAATTGTTGATGATTTTCGCGAGCTTAAAAAACTACTTTTCTTAATTTATGGGATTATTTTCACAGTTTTTGGAGTTAGCTTGCATTTTATTTGGGTTGGATATGGATTCCCTTCTTATGGCGGACTCTCAAAACTAAGAGTTTCTCATTCCTACATCTTGCTGACAATTGGTTTAGCAGCATTCTGTTTTTGGGTGATCTGGCTCCTATATGATCACTTCAACGTTACGAAAAATAAAAGCTATTTTCTAGAACCGCAGGGAAAGAATGCCTTTTTCTTATTTCTACTTCAACCAATTTTCTTAGGTCTAGCTACTTTAATTTTGAAGAGTGATTCGCATGTTGCTCTAGTCTTTTTCATCGGATTTCTAAATGTAGCAATAATTTGGGCAACAGCATTTCTAATGGATAAATACAAAGTCTATATAACAATATAAAAAAGAAGGAGAAAGCACTCATCGAGTGCTATATTTTTCTAATCTTGTAAATCTTTGATGAATGGTAAAACTTCATCAAATAACCATTCAGGCCAGAGTTTCTTCGCTACATCTAGTTTGATAACACCGGATTTGTGATTCCATCCACGTTTCTCGTAGACAGCATCCTGTAATTTATCATATTGTTCTTCTCGATGTTTACGAGTAATGCCATGTCGTTCTTCAATAGGCATTTTTTGTACTTCTTCCAAGGTCTTTCCGAGAATTTCAACTAGTTGCTTATCATAGCGTTCCATTCTACTTTCATATTCTTCAAGAGTAACAGGACCAACGGATCGATAAGGGACATTACTATCATCGATTCTTCGACCATGTCCAAGTCTTACTTGGAAGACTCTTTGGAATTGATAAACACGTTGACTTATGTGTACTAGACTATCCTCTCGTTCTTGAGGGGTCTTACCCATTGGAACACCTGTAATAGATTCGAATAATGTAGCATAGTTTTGCACATGATCTGGAACTTTGTGAGGAGCATCACTGTCTTTGTTATCTTCAGGAACTACATCATTCCATGGAAGTTTGCAGAGACCATTTAATGAAAACCATGTTCGCCAATATGGGAACCAGCAAAGAGCTTCAGCTTTGTTTTCAAAAGTTGGCATGTAGTTGTGAACCATATCTAAGAAAATCAACCATGCTTCGTCATGTTGTGGTCCTTTAAGGGTTAATCCGTAGCCACCTTGTTGGGCAAGTGATTCTTTTGTAATGTATTCACTATATTCAAGTCCCTTGTGTTCCATTCCAATGTCTTGACAGAATTTCTCTTGTTCAGGAGTTAGATTATAGTTTACTTTGAAGTATTCCTTCATCTTTCTAATGCCTCTAGCAAAGATTAATGCAAATTCATCTTTACCTAAAGCAATACGATGCATAATTTCCATAGTAGCTTCAAAATTGCCAAATTTAAGATCAAGACCATTTGTTTTTTCCTTGTCTAAAATGCCAGTTTCATAACATTCCATTACAAAACCTAATGCTGTTCCGAAGCTTATAGTATCAAGACCATATGTGTCGCAGTAGAAGTTTATTTCTACGACATGTAATGGGTCAAAGATTCCTAAATTACTCCCAACACCTGCGATGGTCTCGTACTCGGGACCGTCAACAAGCACTTTTTGTCCTTTATATGGACCTGTTTCTAATTTGTAATCTTCTACACAATGTGCACAATTGTTGGCACACCCACGCCAGCACCCATCCCAACCTTTACCTGTATTAGAAAAGATCTTCTCATAGGCATCACCCCAAAGGGTTTTATCTTTCCCATCATCATCTCTTCCATATTTGAAGTTATAAGTTGGTAAAAGATCAAATTCACTCATAATTGATGGGAGATGAGCTGTACCAATAACTCTCATTTTATTTTGGGAGTCATCAAGAGTTAAAATTTCCTTTGAGTGTTTTCTTCCTACAAGTTTTGCTGCTTCCTGGTCTTCAGGGTGTTGTGATTCCAAATTTACAGATGGAGAATGAGCAACAATTGCTACTATGTTTTTGTTTCTGAAGATTGTTCCAGTGCCACCTCTACCTGCTTGTTTTAGGTGGTTTGCCTTTCTTCTATTATCCCACCAAGAGAAGTTTAAACAACCAAAATAAGAATGATCAGCTCCGGGACCTGCAGATACAACACTAACATATAATCGATCATCTTTCCCAGTTTCTTTGTCAATTGTTCGATATTTCTCATTTAATTGTTCAGCTAATAAGTGTGATTCGGTTGGTAGATCACCGGCTGGTTCAATCCAGACTTTTTCTTGTGTTCCATCAATTACGATCACCACAGGTTCTTTAGCTTTCCCAACTATTCTGAGAGCATCAAATCCTGAGTATTTCATCCATGGGCCAAAGAACCCTCCAACGTTAGAATCAATAACGATATCAGTTAAAGGAGAAATTGCAGTTACAATAGATTTCCCTGCACCTGGATATCCTGCTGTACCACCAAGTGGACCACTTGCAATACATAATGGATTCTCGGGTTCATTCCATTTAACGATACGGTTTTTTGGCAAACTTTCCCACATTAACCATAAGTCATAACCTTTACCACCAATGAAAATTTCTCGAACTTTTTTATCGACATCATTTTCTTCGATGGATAACTTAGAAAGGTCAATATGCAATGTTTTATCGGTATAACCCTTCATTACATTTTGACGTTTATATGACATTTCGGCTAGAGTTTTTGTCATTTTTACATCTTCACCGTTTATTCAGTTTTATTTTTTCCTTTTTTATTTGGACGACTTACAAAATATACTAATCAAACTTAAATTTTGCGACACTTAACCGATAGGCATGTATGAACATATCGAAACTCCTTAGATGTATTGTCTCCTATTATAATTTCTAAGAATAAATTTACGTAAAAATCTTGAGAAAATCAAAAATAGAAATCAAATCTACTTGTTTTCTAATATAAATAGGGTTGAGCAGTACGCCAAAGAATTTTATTGTATGCTTCTGCAAATTTAACTCCAGCCATTCGTCCTTGCATCATGAGTTGAGCTGTTATATAATCCTTAACAGGCCATTGTCCATATGCTTCGATATAGACATCTATAACAGACATTATTTTCTCGTATTGATTTGAAACATCAACAAAAAATGGTTTGTCGGGATTCCCGATAGCGAAGTAATTTGTATACAAACCTACTGATTCTCTATGAGGTTGGTGTGTGTGATCATCGTTCTTATATCTTGCATATGATATTGCATCTAAAGTAATGTTATAGGTATATCGATGATCAGGATGTCCAATTCCAAGATGAGGAGATTGTGTCCAAGTGATGATTATGTCTGGTTTTATTTCTTTGAAATGAACTGCTAATTTATTTGCATTTTCAACCGATGGATGAACCCCTGAATCTGGTAGATCTAATAAACGATATTCTGCTCCTAATATTTTTTCAATTTGTTTTGCATGACCAGTTCTAATTTTGATTATTTCCTCAGGTGAACAACAGAGCGAGGATGCGTTTTCACCTCTAGTGAGAAATATAGCATAAACATTATCTCCTTTATCTGCATGATTCGCTAAAGTTCCAATAACTCCTGCTTCATCATCCGGATGAGCAAACACAGCAACAATATTTAATGATTTAACCTTTTTTTCTGTCATATATTATAATAGATATCTTTCTTTAAAAAATCTTTAAGTTACAAAAATGAAGTTCTCTAGTCATTTTACTTGCATTTCTGTATTTTAATTAAAACAGAAGAAAAAATGAATTGGAATTCTTTAAAATCTCTCCAATATTTGATTAGTAAGTTTTTGCTTTTGCGACAAGATTCTTTGTAAGACTAGTGAATGATTCATTAACATTTATCCCTGTTTTTGCACTTGTTTCTATGTAAGCTAAAGCATTAATTTTCTTAGCAAAAGCTAAAGCATCTTTCTTTGGAATGCTTCTTAAATCCTCTAAATCATTCTTATTTCCAACAAGAAAAGTCAGAACATCTTTTCCAGCATTTCTAATCAAGTCTTCGTGCCAATCATGCAATTTAGTTAATGTAATGGGTCTTGTGAGATCAAATACCAAGAACGCTGCTTTGGCTCCCCTGAAAAACATCGTGCGAAAAACATCGAATCTTTGTTGTCCAGCAATATCCCAAATTGAAAGTGTTACCATATCATTTCCCATTTTAATATACTTACTATATGGTTCCATTCCTACCGTAAGAAGATAATCTGATTTGAATTTTCCATGAACGAATTTTATAGTTAATGAAGTCTTACCTACTGCAGCTTCTCCTATTAACAGCACTTTGAAAATATATGTTGAATCTCTTTCTCTTTGATAAGTCATTTTTTGACCTCATTCTCTTTTTATGAACTTGCAATTCTAGTTCCTGTGTATATTAGTCGTGGTCTTTCTAAGAGCATTATTACTTCTTGATCAGGAAATTCTGATATTGGTGAATATTGTGCTTCATATTGGGATCCACAGATTGGACATTCGAAGAATACTTTTTGTTCTTCAACATTCATTATTGTGGATGGTGTGAATGTTTGACGACATTGCCTATTTTTGCATCTATAGATTACTAATGGATCGATTCGTGATAGGTCCTTGCTCACCTTTGCTGGCACCTGCTTCAAAGTATTTGCATGTCACCATTCTATCCAACGTATTGTTAATTAACGATTCTTAATTATAATCTTTTGTTGGTGACATTTTTCATATATTTGTTAATTTTTTAGCATAAAAGTTGGTAAACTATCCATATAAAATAATGATTCTATAGCTTCAATTCTTTGATTTTTTCAGCCCACTTTTCAGTAAATTGTTTTTCTATATCCTCATTTCTGAGTTCTTTCTTCAATATCAGTGGTATTTCACCTATAACTGGATAGAAAACCTTGCAACTAGGACATTCTATCAGACCTGAAACTATTTCAAATGATATACACTCTTTGCAATCAGTTTCGTAGTTGATTTTACTAGCATCCTTAGTCACAACAATTTCTTCTTTCTTAGTCTTTTTTGAAAGTTTTAGTTGTTTTTTTGGGCAATACAAACTGCACACAACTTTTGTAATAGCATCTTCTTCAGGTAAAAATGACTTTTCAATTTTTCTTTCTTCAAAAATGTGCACCTTCAATGGCCATTCATTATTATCTGGACAAACAAGAATATCTAATAATCTTAGCTTCAATTTACCCTTCACTCCATTACTACATCGTACTTTTTATCTGGTTACTATATATGAAAGCTTTTGTATTATCGATTAGTTATCACTTTTCTTGTTATAATATAAAAAATCTTTTTATCTAGATTACACTTTTTCATAAACGAAAAAAGTACATCCCGAAACCTATAATTTTTTTTGGAAATCATACACATCTGTTAAAGCTAACAGATGAGAATTCTGATAAAAAATTCTTAACATTTGACCTAAGTTAAAATCCAAAAAATGCTTTCTTTTTACTTTGCTAATTTCATCAGGAATAAACTTCAGTTTTTCTTCAATTAACCACTTCGTTGATTCTCTTGCTGTCTGCAATGTTTCTTGTGTCCAGTAATTTTTCACGCTAAATTCCCACGGTTTGAATTTTTCAGGGTATAAAGCACTTATTGCTTGATAAGGAGAACTATTGTATAGCGTTTGTAGCATTCCACCTAAACCGTTTTGTTTGAATATTTTATAGCTTACTTTCTTTGGAATTTCTTCTAATTTTATATCTAATTTCTCTAGTAAATTCTTGATTGCTTGTAGTGATCTGCTTTTACCAGTTGAACCCGACCATATACCAGTCATACCTTTTTTGAACTGCCAAGGCTCGAAGTGACCAGGATATGCATACTCGAGGGCTTTGTAATATGAAGAATCAAAAAACTCAACAAGTATTCGAAATAATCCAGCTTCATGAAATGTTTTTGCACTCAACGTTTTTGGAATATCCTCCAATTTTAATTTCAGATGCTCTTCAATAAGATATTTTATTGCAATTCTTGAGTGTTCTTTTCCTTTATCACACCGCCAAAAGCCATAAGGTAATTGAGCTATTTTTCCTTCTAATTTGTATTTGATTAGCTTCCGTACTTCCTCTTTTTTTAAGCTAGTTGACCTTTCTTTGGATTGGTTATACTCCAATTATATCAGCACCTTTGTAATACTTTGAATTCTCAAATAAACTGAAATTATGAGATCATGTTTGCATATTTCTTCTAAACCCTCTAAGATTTTCTATTTAAAACAATAAACCAAACCACAAATAACCTTATTATACGTGATTTGGGTTTTTAGTTTGCTGACACTGGAGATACTCGGTATGCCAACAAGAGAGGAAGTTCTAGCCAAATTAACAGAAGACAAACATGCATATTGTTCTGCTAATTTATCTGGTGTTGATCTTAGTGGTGCAACATTAATTGATGTTGATTTCTTTGATACTGATCTCACTAATGCAAACCTTGATGGGGCAATTTTAGACGCAGCATGCTTAGATGCTGCTAATCTTGAAGGAGCTAGCTTGAAGAAAGCTTCCCTTAAAAAAACAAAACTTGAAGAAGCAAAGCTAATTAAAACCAACCTCACTGAAGCAAATTTCCATGAAGCAGTATTGCCTGACGCTGTTCTAGATGATTCTATAATTATAAACACAATCTTCACAAAGTGTGATATGGGGAATGGAAGCCTCTATGAAGTTAAAGGTGCAGGTTCCAAATTTAATGGCTCAAAATTGTCTTTAGCAAGCCTAGATTATAGTGATTTTAGTGGGGCTGATTTCACCTTTTGTAATCTTCAATTCGCATCTTTTAGAGAAACTAACCTTACAGGAGCAATATTTACAAAAGCTCTTTTGAAGGAAGCACGTTTGATAAAGACTAACCTTAAAGGCGCTGATTTATCCGGTGCAATACTGGAGGGTGCTGACTTGAAGGATGCCATTCTAGTGAACGCTAACTTAGTTGGAGCAAATATGAAAGGCGTGAAAAATAAACCTCCATAGTAGTTTCTGCTAAAAATTTAGCAGAACATTTCACAACTATGTCCTTTTCTAGATTTTTTCGAGTGCAAATGTTTTTGAACTACTTCAGCTAATATTAATACATTCTACCGACAATAATCTATGAGGGATTTGATGAGTGACTTTGAATATACCAAAATGATAGAACAGATTAAGGAAAAGAGGGATCCAAAAGAAAGAGAAGAGCTCTTTGATTTTATTGGAGAAAACGGTGATGATCGCTTTGTTGAACCATTAACAGAGTTAATCAAAGTTGATGATAGCCCACATATGCGACAATCGCTTTATGCAACCTTTACTAAAATTGGAACGGATCTTGCAGAAGAAGTAATTCGTGAGAAGGTTAGAACGAAGTTACCAAAGGATGATGGAAAAAAGATCACAAAGAAATCCTGGGAAGAAGCAGTTACTTTTCTAAGTAAAAATCTTGAAAAACCATTTGTTAAGAAAGCAGAAGAAATTATGGCAGATGAAGGTAAACTCTGGGGAATTAAGAATAAAGGTGGCATCGGCATCTACATAAGAAATCTTCTTCGAAACAATGGATTCAATTGGGGCGAATCTGCTCTTGAAACCTATTGGAGTTGGGTTGTAGAAGACGCCTTAAAGAAAATACATAAATCTTAATGTAAATCTAAAATAAGAAAATTGTTGGAGAAAACTTCTCCACACTTCATTTTTATTCTGATATAGTCTCTTTAGGTGGAATAAAGAGTGTTTTTGAAACATCCACTAGAAACTTGAGAAACAATGCTGCAAGAAATGGAAATAGAACCAATGTAGCATAGAGTAATCTGGATCGTCCTAAATCCTCAGAACCAAAAGCAAGTATTGTAACAAGTGAATCCCAATACCTGAAATATAAGAAGAATGTTGCAAATACCACAAATAGTAGCACTAATTTAATGATATCTTTAATGGACACACGATCTCTGAATGGTACTTTTTCCTCATCTTCAAAGTATTCCCATTCTTCTTCGTCTTCTTCATCATCATAGAATTCTTCGTCATCGTATTCGTCAGAGCTCAACGTTATTCCTCAACAAAGCTAGATTATATCATGTGTTTTTATTTACTGTTTAAAAAAGTTGTTTCCATGAAGATTTTTAATCTATTGGATTCTTTTGTAATTATATATGCAGTTTCAATATTTTTATTATCAAATTTAGTTTGTTTAATAAAGGAGTTTACCCTTAATACAACAGGTTTTTCGGAGAGCTTCCCATGTCACCTCGAGATTCAAAAAGAAAAAAATTAAACTGTAAATTTTGTCAGAAAAATGCAGAATTTATGAAATTGTATAATGATTTCTTTTGCCCAAGTTGCTTAAGATTTCAAAAAGAATCAACAGCTACTGATCCAAAATTATTGCCTGTTCTCAAACTTAAAAAATACAAATTTAATGCTCAAAAATATGCCTATTTCATTTACAGTGAAATTGATTCTAAGATTGGTTCCTGTGAACGTAGGGATTTGTCGAAGTATATCAGTAAGAAAGATTACAATATACGTTATATTTTCTTGAATGATATGGATCGAATTATAGCTTCTATAGATGGTAAAACCGTCAATCCTCTAAAAGATACAGATGCTTCCTGGAAAGTCTATGATTATGGAAGGAATTTACGAGGCGAAATAAAACTCATAAGTGAATCTGATACTTGGCAGATTTTAGATCCGAATGGGAAAATCATTGGATTACGAGATCCTCAAGATAGTAAAGTTGCTCTACAAACAGCTCGACAATTTACCATGATTGATGCTAATAACCCAGAAAATATACTCTTCAGAATAACTCGTAAAGTAGGTTTCAATTTACAAATGTTTTCAGAAGATTTTGATCCACATCTTGCGTGGGCTACTATTATTGGTATACACAGAAAATATTACCTTTAGGTTACATTCTTTCTGAATATCTACCTCGAGAGGATATATCGAGTAATTTGTTTTCTATATCTTCACTATTTGATGAAGTCTTTTTGTATCCTTTAATTATCATTTTCCATGCAACAACAAAAATTGCAGAATGAGTGTTTCCGAAAGCTCGTTCTAATAAAAACAAATCAATTCCAAAATCCTCAAGTCTATCTGAAATATAACCTAGTCCAAAATCAACAAATGCTAATTGTTTTTCATTTGGATTTTTTATTATATTTGATGTTGTAAGATCACCGTGTATTATTCCTGCACTGTGAAGTCTTCCAATGTCTTCTCCCAGTTGTTCACAGATTTCTTGAATTTCTTTTTCGCTGATTTTCGGTAATAACGTTTTCAAAATTTCTCCTTCTATATATTCCAAAACCAAAGTTGTGTTTGATATATCAATTTCAAAAATAATTGGAGTTCTCACTCCTGCTTCTTTGGCTTTTGCTAATAATTTCGCTTCATGAATAGTTCTAGATTTTCTGAATTGAAAGTCTAGCTCTTTTATCCGGTAACTTTTTGGAAAGCGAACCTTATGTAGTGCCTGGAGGTTAAACCATTTTTTGAAAAATAATTTTGATTCTGCACCACGCAAGTCTTCCTTCATCTAATTAGCCACCTATGTATACTAAAAGAATTAACTCTAATTAAAAGATTTAATCACATTCTATTAAATTATTAGAATGCAATCATATAATTAGTAGGATTTTTGTGAGTATCTTTAAAATAGTAAAAGAAACATTTAGCGACTGCCTTTTGTTTTGAATTCAGTATACCCACAATGACCACATGTTCTTCTGTCTTTGTGTTCGGCTAGGAATGAACCTTTGCATCGTGGACATTCTTTTTTCAATCGTTTAAGACCTGATTTATCTACGCTATAATATTTCCAGACTTCTTGGTTTTTTTCTTTGGGCATTTCAGTCTAACCTCTTAATTGCTTTTCTTGGCTCCTTATTCTTTCGGAGCTTTTGGTGTATTTCTTTTGATCAAGTATTCTGGTTCTACTTTTTTCAAGTTATCAACTGATTTATAGGCATGTGCCATTCCCTTGCTTTTTCGATTTCCAGTTTCTTGATGTATTCCCTTAATTATTACTAGATTTTCATCATAGTTGATCAATGCTGCAAGTTTAGATCTAATTTCAAGTCTCTTTGGTGTTTCTTTCTCTGATTCAACTACGAAAGATACTTCTAATCTGTCGAGCAATACATTGGTCTTCTTTTCAACGATTTTAATCTTCATTTTACTCAACCTTCATGCGTTCGATGAGCTTCTCAAATTTGAATCTTGCGTTCATTGTTACTTTAATAAGAACAATCCCTTCATGTGGTTGTCCGTAAACAACAAAGGAATTCTTTGGTGCTTCCAAAACTGCTGGAAACACAAGCAAATCCTCTTCTCCAGTGATTAAAAGAACTATTGGTTCTTTTGGTAATTTCTTTTCCTTTCTCTGGATCTGTTGTTTTATAGCTTGTGCTATTTTCGTCCAAGATTCAACGGTTATTTTCGCTGGAGGATTATTACTATTTATTACTTTTGCGTTATGAATTGAGATTTCGTGGTAAGGTTCACGAAGATTCTTACCGTCCATTATGGAAATATCAGGAGTTAATCCGTGCTTTAATGCATCCTCAACACAAAAATCTCCAACAAAAATAACGATCGGGGGTTTTTCTTCTTCGACTAATTTAATTAGCTTTAAAGTTGGTTCTTTAGTAATGAGTTCCCCTAATGGATCTTTTAATTCTGAATGCATTTCTTCTGGAAGAAAATATTCCTTAAAAGAACTATTTGATTTTTCTTTCATTTCACTATCAACCAAATAATAAAATAGAAAATTGATTTCTATCTCACTCTGAGAGCATAAGTTCCAGGTTTCTTAATATTGAGCTTTTTAGCAATCTCTGAATTCTCTGGATCAATTATATGAACTTCTCCAGAATAATCTTTAGAAAAATTGTGTGTCTTACAATTTGGGCATTGATTCCCTTCTTCAATAATTCTGTGGCAAGTTTTACATGCTTTAGCCATTTTAAACACCAAATTATTTACTTAATACTATATCTATCTATTATTTTTTAGTTGTTTTCTTCTTTTTGGTTGTAGTAGCCTTTTTAGCAGGAGCTTTCTTGTCTGCGTCCTTCTTGGTTGCTGCAGCTTTCTTGGCAGGGGCTTTCTTTGCTACTTCCTTTTTAGCTGCTTCTTTTTTCTTGGGTTCTGCTTTCTTAGCGGGGACTTTCTTCGCTACTTCTTTCTTCTTGGATTCTGTTTTCTCAGTTTTCTTTACTTTTTTCTGCCCTTTCGCAGTAGCTTTCTTCCACTCTTCAACCCAGCTTTCTACTCCTAAACCGGCTTGTCGCATAGTAACTCCAACACGAATTTGGGATTTACCAATAGTAACGGCAATAATTCTAGCGCGAACACGATCACCAACACTGATTCTTTTACCACTCTCTCGTCCTAAGAGCGCTCCTTCTTTTGAGCTATAAGAGTAGAAATCATCAGCAACCTGACTGACATGGCATAAGGCGTCCACACAGCCTAATCTTAAAAAGACACCAAAATCAGTAACCTCAACAACATCTCCAATGATAAATTCCCTATCTTCAGGCATATAATTGAGTGTGGTAAATGCTACATCAAAAAATGCAGCACCATCTCCCGGGACAAGTCTCCCAGGACCAATTTCAATAAGATCAATAACAACAATAGTCAAACCTAAATCCTTACTAATCGTACCTTCGAAAGTTTCTCGACAAATTTCTAGGACAACTTCATCGAGATTTTCTCCAAATCGACGAGGAATAACCCTTATTGTGTCTCTGACTTCAGCAACCATATACAAGCTTTTTTCACAACCAGATGCGCAAAAGTAGTTTTGCCTTTTAAAAACTTCTCTTCTCTTCTATTTTCAGTGAACTTACTTTTTTGGTTCATGTTATTAAAGTTTTCATCGTATTTTATACTTTCAATGATTTTTTTCAGTATATAAATTGTTTTTTTACCCTTTTAATAATTCTACAAAATGCGAAGGTTTTTTTAGCAAAATAACACAGTCAATAAAAAGGATAAAACTATAAGTAGATTAGAATTTAACGGTAATTATTAACCAACTATCTCTTATTTGGTGTTTAATATGGTATTAGGTAAATTAGGCTCATCTATCTCGAATGCATTGAAAAAATTAGTCGGTGCTGGGACAGTTGATGCTAAACTCGTTCGTGAGCTAAAAAATGACTTAATGAAAGCATTACTTGAAGCAGATGTCAAGCTTGAGATTGCTCTTGAGGTTTCTGAACGAGTTGAAAAAAGAGCTTTAAAGGAGGAGTTACCTCCTGGTATTCCTCGTCAAAAACATGTGATTTCTATTGTTCATGATGAACTTGTTACAATTCTTGGTGGCAAAGCCAAGAAACTCAAAATAAAACCAGGCAAGTTGAGTGTATTGCTATTCGTAGGCATTCAAGGTTCTGGTAAAACAACAGTTGTTGGAAAACTAGGGAGTTGGTTAAGTAAGAGAGGAATGAAACCGGCTTTAGTTTGTACTGATACTGATAGACCTGGTGCTTATGAACAACTCAAGCAACTTGGGGATCAAACTAATGTTCCTGTTTATGGAAATCCAAAAGAAAAGAATTCCATAAAATTAGCGAGAGATGGAATCATCAAGTTTCAAAAAACGCAAGAAGTAATTTTAGTTGACACCGCTGGGCGTCATAAAGAAGAAAAAGCTATGTTAAAAGAAATGGCCAGAATTGCTAGGCAAATAAAACCCGATGAAATTGTTTTGGTTTTAGACGGAACTCTAGGTCAACAAGCATATGAGCAAGCCCTAGCTTTTGCTGCCGCAACAGAAATTGGCAGTATAATTGTTACAAAATTAGATGGTTCAGCTAAAGGTGGTGGTGCACTAAGTGCTTGTGCAGCAACTAAAGCTCCAATAAAATACATTGGTGTTGGAGAAAAAATAGGTGATCTTGAAAGATTCGATCCAACAGGTTTTGTTGGTCGTTTATTGAATATGGGCGATCTAGAGTCTTTGATTGAGAGTGTAAAAGCAGCGCAAATTGAACCAGATGAAGAAATGGCTAAAGCTTTTCTCTCAGGAAAATTCACTTTAAGAGATATGTATGCTCAAATGCAGAATATTGGTAAAATGGGTTCAATGTCTAAAATTTTGTCTTTCTTACCTGGCTTCTCTACTGGATTACCTGCAGGTTTTGAAGACACCTCTGAGGAGAATATGAAGAAATTTATGTGTATGATGGAATCAATGACTGCTGCTGAGCTAGATAATCCTACTGTTATTAAAAGCACACGAGTCCAAAGAATCGCTCGAGGTTCAGGAACAGATCCTAAAGATGTTAAGCAATTATTGACTCAATTTAATCAGATGAAAAAGATGATGAAGGGAATGAAGAAAGGATTAGGAAGAAGAGGAGGAAAAATGCCTAGCATGCCGGATTTAGCCGCTTTGCAACAAGGCAGTAGTAAAGGTAAAAAAATTACTCGAGGAAAAAAGAGATAATCTAATCTAACTTGTAGTTGTTTCTCTTCTTTTTTCTTGTATATGCTTTAGTGAGTATTAACACATGTGATTACAATGCAAAGAATTTTTGTAATTTCATTGACTGAACTAAACTATGAGAAAAAAGATCTAAACGTTTCCTTTTCTGAAAATCGTCGCTCTATTGGATTATTATCTCGAATTGTTACTAATGCAATTTTTCTCTCTCATTCATTAAGAGAGAAAGTGATTATTCGTATTTTTATTGAAAAACCAGTTTCACATATCATACAGATTGATAGTGCAACAATTAGATATTTAGGTCCTGAGTTGAGAAGTTTAGCTTCATTATTGCTTAAAGCTAAGAAAAAATTCCTCGAGGCTTTTTACAATAAATATTTTGCAAATAATGTTTGGTTTGAAGCTAATCCTGGGTTGTTCATAAGACTAGCTAATAATCCATTTGAAGATTTATCTGTAAAAGCAAGCACTCCAATTCCTTTAATTAGCGTTGCTTTAGACAATAATCACAAAAATCCCGATGCAAAGAGCATAACATTGAAGGAATTCGAGCATCTAATTGTGACTCTTTCAGAAAACAAAAACACTTTCATTGTATCCTATTCTTTTATCTCTGGGCATCTCTCAAAGATTCCTTTGAACTCACAAGATTTTATTATTAATAGGGTAGTAGTCTCACAAAAAATCGATCTGGCAAGATTAACAAATATAGTGAATATTATTCTAGATGAAAATAGAAAATAAAATTAAGGTTTTCTAATGAATAGTCGATATTTCTCATCTTGATTGGTTAATTCTTTCATTATTCTTGCAATGATTAATTTTCTAGGATCTGATACTTTTGTTCTAGAAGCTATATCTTCAAAAGAAGTGAAATTTACTTTTGTTCTTTCTGAAATTAGATTTTCAAGATGTGTAGTACCTATACCTGGCAATAATTTGAAAGAATGCATTCTAGATGTAACTAGTGATGCTTTATTAAACCAATTAACGAATCTAAATTCTTGCTTGTTGACGATTTCAACAATACATTCTTCTAGGACTCTCTCTGATGAAGATGCTAAATCGTCAAAACCTATTCGTCTCTTGATTCGACTAATGACTTTTCTATTTTCTTTCCCTATCCCAATTCTAACTAAAGGTTGGATATTTACTCCTCTTCTTGGGGTTAACTCTAGCAAAGTAAACCATATTTCACCAATAGCTTGAATAACAGCTTCTCTCTGGGAAAATGGATTAGGATCTGTAGGGCTTCCTTCTGATAAATAGGCTAATGTCCACGCATATTCTTCGTATTTTCTTTGCTTATCTATTCGATCTCCTCCTTCAGACCTATTGTAGTTTGGTCTATAATTGTCTTGTTTTTTACCGTAGCTGGAAGAGCGGTCTCTATTTCTTGAGTTTCTATCGGACATTTGAACCCACTACTATTCTATACTTTAGCTATTATATATTATATTTTACACTTATAGGTATTTAATCATTTTACTTTTATTATTTTGTTTGATTCTATATTGATATATTTTACTTTAAAGAGTTTCCAATTTAAATAGTTCTTTTTAAAACAGCTAAAAATTGATGAGAAAATAACTCCTAATAAAAATCTTTGATCCCATGTGATTTCAGCGATTCATTCTCTAAGCAAATCAAGCATTTTTTCAACCTCTTCAGTAGAATAAACCCGTGATGCGTCTTGAATGAATACTCGGAGTTCATCTATAATCTCAGGCATGAAATTCACAATGCTAATTGCGATTTGTTCAGTTAACTCAAATTCAGTCATTAATTTCTTAATCAAAGTTTTCGCTTGCTTACTATTAATTTTTGATGAACGTTGTGCATGCTCTAAAGCTATTCGTTGTAAGTAATTTAACTCTCCTGCTTTCTTTCTTTTGTTGAATATGGTTACTACTTCAGGAAATGAAACGGGTTTTTTATCTATTGTTTCTTTAGGCATTTAGCTCACACCAATAAATAGTGATTATTATAATTGACATTCTATAAAATCTATTTGGCAAGATAAACATGCTCTGGTCTTGCAATGATTTGTTTAATAGCATTACCATCTTTAATCTTTATAACATAGGCTCTTCCACGAACTTCTGAGATTACTCCAAACTTTCCATGGTATCTTCGATGTGGCATGCCTTTTTGAATCGCAGAATCGATTTTTACAATTACTTTATCTCCCACTTTGTACTTTATTAGTAATCTACCTAAAGGTTGCATTCCTTTTTCTCTTGTGGATTTTCTGAATAGTCTTCTAGTACTGTGTCTGTATCCTTTTGAATTAGGCATTCTTCATCACTTCTATGCTATTATTCTTGTCTGGTTAAGATTGCATTTAAAAATCTTATTTTGAACACGAAATGAAACATTGACCCCCATTTAAAAATCTTTACTTGAACATGTTTCAATTGATTCCTTATGAAACCTGAAAAAAGAAGATATAAGGGGGAAAAAATTCCCTCACTTATTCATTATTCGGACTATATCTTTCGCTACATCCAAAGTTGAAGAGCTACCACCTAAATCGTAGGTTCTAACTTTCCCTTCCTTTAGGTTTATTTTAATAGCATCTTCTAGTTTTTTAGCCATTTCAGTTTCACCAAGCCAATCAAACATTAGCATTGTTGAAAGAATAGCTGCAATAGGATTGACTTTATATTTACCGGCATATTTTGGAGCACTACCATGTGTTGGCTCAAAAAGAGCAAATGAATCTGAAGTTGAAGCAGATGCTGCAAATCCCAAACCACCAACAAGTTGTGCTGTGAGATCTGAGACAATATCGCCAAACATATTAGTAGTTACAATTACTCCATAGTTTTGAGGATTTTTAACAAGTTGCATGCACATAGCATCGATATTTTGTTTCCATACCTCAATATCAGGATAATCTTTTGCAACTTCATCAGCAATTCTAAGAAACATCCCATCTGTAGCTCGAATAACATTTGCTTTGTGTACTAGTGTTACTGTTGGGTAGTTGTGCTTTTTAGCATATTCAAATCCTTTTTTGACAATTCTTCTACAACCTTCCTCAGTAAACACTCTGCAAGATACAGTTGTCTTCTTTGGATCGAATTTTTTGAATACTTTAACATCTTGTAATTCTGTAGTATCATAAAATTCTATTCCAGCATACAGCCCTTCTGTATTTTCCCTGAAAACCACTAAGTCTAAATCATCACGATAATTTAATGGATTTCCCTCATATGCTTTACAGGGGCGCATGTTACTGTACAGATTAAAAATTTGTCGTAATCTAACAATGGGTGATCTATATCCAGGAACATTTGGTTTAGAAGTTATTGCACCAAATAAGGCGGCATCTGTTTCCTTCAACATTTCAACAGTTCGTTCTGGTAAGGCCTCGCCTTCTTTTTCCCAGAAAACCCATCCAATATCACCAGGGATAAATTCAGCGTTGAAGTCTGTACCTTCATCTATTACAATTCTGGTAGCTTCTAAAACATCATTTCCTATCCCATCGCCAGGCATAAATGCAATTTTATATTTCTTAGTCATTTTAGACATACCTCAGTTAGGAATTCACTAACACATGTAGACCGAAACAAAAAGTAATAGTTATTGTTTTTTATCTATTTCGGTGTGCTCTAAATTACACTTTTGGAAATTCAACCCGAGTATCTTTGGATAGCGGTTTAAGGCATACATTTTGACTTAGTTATCAAAAATGAACTCTGAAAACACAAATAAATTATTCACTAATTAATAATACTCATAATTAATTAACTCGCTGTTTAAAATTTTGAGGAATTCTATAAGATAGCTTGAAATAACCCTACATGCTATTATACTATAGAACACAAAAATTTCGCGATAATTTCGAGATTTACACAATTGTTACCTTAAGATAAATATAAAATCTGAATGCGCATATAATACTGTGGAGGAAACCAAGTGTCCGAAGTAGAAAAGACAACCAGTGAAGAAGACTGGGATGCAGAGACAGAAATTTACGTATATAGAATAACTGAAGGCCTTCAAAGACTGAATAGTATAGGTTCAGTACAGTTCATACAAATAGATTTACCACCTCTCCCAGATTCTATCATAGGCGAATACTCAAAACTTTTCGATACTGCGATTGAAGATGGTTTGTATGTTAATCAAACCATAGTTTTGGAACAGATGGATACTGGCGATTCATTTATGCGAGTTTTAAACGCAATCAGAAAAATGTATTTTATTGCAAAATCTGTCACGATCCAAGAAATACAAGTTGTAATAAATCTTGATTATAAAGGAGAAAGCATGGACGTAATTTTAACTTACGATCCAGCAAAACATGATATTAGTTTGGTTTCTGTTAGTCAAAAAGAAGATTTCTTCAAAATCTTGGAGTATGTGCGATTTTTCTGGTTGAAGTCTAGACCCAGAATTTAGGATTATACTCTTTCTTTATTCCTATTTTTGTGAATAGTTTTTATTTGTACATTAACATAGTTTTAATTATCACTTTAGATGAACTTAGGAAAATAAATGAATGGGATTTGTTTTGACAGAAAAAGAATTATCAAAAAACAAAGCTTTTAGAATAGAAATTAATTTATCTGAAAATATCCCATTTACTCTCTCAATTCCACAAGATGAAAATGTTTTACAGATTAATAGGGGAGTTATGCACGGTAAGATTGATATTGAGAGTTTGAAACTAGAGCTTTCACAGAACTTTCCAATAAACATAAGCTCGATTGATTTTCGAATAAACAAAACACAAAATGTTGTTGTTGAATTCAGTTCTGAATTGAAATTAGATCAAGAAACAATCATCAGTGTTTTACAACAAACGATTTCTCAAGAGTTGCCTCAAACTTTGCGTAATAAAGATACAAAGAAACCTCTAATCTATATTACAAATGACTTGTTTGGGATTCCACTAATTGGGTCAATCTATTTTGGTGTGATTGATAGAGGAACGAATCTATTACAAATTCGTCCCATCACAGGGTGCCCATTAAATTGCCCTTTTTGCTCCGTGGATGAAGGACCAATCTCTAAAACAAAATTAAGGGATTACATTGTTGATACTGATTATTTGGTTAATACCTATAATTCCATTGTAGCAGAAAAAAAACTGAAAGAAGCTGAAGCCCATATAGATGGTCAAGGAGAACCCATGGCTTATCCATATCTGCCTGAACTGGTTCAGAAATTGCAGGAAAATAAGAACACAAAAATTGTTTCAATACAAACAAATGGATGGTACTTGACAGAACAATTGATAGATGAATTAGCTGATGTTAAACTTACAAGAATTAACCTATCAATTAATGCTCTAAACTCTTCCTTAAGTAAAAAATTATCAGGAAAAGGTGATTATAGAATAGATAAAATGCTTGAATTAGCAGAATATATTGTCAATTCAAAAATTTCTCTTCTTTTAGCTCCTCTTTGGATTCCAAGTATAAACGATCAAGATATTGAAGAAATCGTTCAGTTTTCGCTAAAAGTAAATTCAAATGAAACAAAGTATCCAACACTGGGCATTCAGAATTATCTCACACATGATGTTGGGAGAAACTTGAAAGGAATACCACAAAGGAAATTTGCAGAGTTTAACCAAAAACTAAGGGAAATTGAGAAGAAATTTGGTGTGAAAAATTTGGTATTAAAACCATATATGTTTAATACTTACAAAACAGAAATGATCCAGAATCCTATGAAAATTAACGAGATAGTTAATGCTGAAATTGTATTATTAGGTAGGCAGATGGGAGAAGTCATTGCAAAAGCTAAAAATAGATTAATTCATATTTCAAACGCAAATCATCTTTCTCTTGGCAAGAAAATAAAAGTACGAATTACGAGAAATCGTCACAACATATTTTTTGCGGAAACAATTTAACATATTTATACCATAGGAAATCGTAGTAGCGCAATTTTTCCCCCAAACTTATCAACTTGCTTTCCTGCTTGGTGATTCTCACTCATTATTATGATTTTTCCTCCAGCATTTTGTACATCTCTAAGCAACTTGTCTAATTGTTTTCTCTTTGACTTATCTCGTAATCTCAATTGGTTATCAACAATTAAGATTGTTTCAACTGCTCCAAATTCAATTGCTTTAAGGATTGCTTCAGAACCATAAGCAACAGTTCCAGTATTCTTACCAAGTCTTGACATTATTTCCTCAAGATAAACAGCATCTGAACTCGCTTGTTCTTCTTCGATTATTCTGCCAAGAATATTCTTACTTATGATCTCTCCTATTGCGCTTGGTCCTCCACAGCTAGCAGTTTCAACAATTATTTTTTCAATTGGTATTTTTGTCTGGTTTTTCCTTTCCTTTAAACGTCTAAAATAATTGTCTTTAGTAAAACCTGGTCCAGCTAAAACCATTGCAGATGCATCTGAAAACTTGTTAGCGAAAGCATCCTCTAAAGCAAAAGTTACTTTGTCAAAGAATTTGTGAATATATTCCATTCGAATCTTTTCTTTACTCCCGGTTTTCTTAGGTATCCGTTCCCTGAAATGAGCAATTATTGTACTAGAAAAAGCACTGACTGCTGCTAATGTAGCTTCACTATCGTCAATTGCTACGATCAAAACTTTTGCGCTGGTAGACTTCTCAACTGCTTCTTCTATACGATTTTTCTCAATTTTTGACCAAGACTCTTTGATGATTGTTATTAATGTTCCAGTTTCAATATTTATTGTGTGATAAGTACCAAAGGAAATGAGATCTTCCGGACCAGCAATTATCTTTCCTTTGACACGTAATCTATTAGCAAATTCATGGAAACTAACATCTTCAGCTACCAATGTTAAAATCATTGGTACTCTTTCACCTTTATCTGCTCGACCTTCATCATCCACTTGTCTTATTCTTCTGGACGTTCGAGCTTTTACTTGATCGTTTGGCAGAATTATGTTATATAGAACATATAAATCATCAATGGTTTCAGGTACTAAAGCAACGTACCCTTTATCATATCTGCGAGATTTAATGTTCAACAAAAACTACCTTCTATAATCAGCTAATACCTTGAACGTTATGTTAAATATAAATAACTATTCATTCTTGGATATGAAAAATAATTATTATAAAGACTCCTAGAAATTGACTAAGATATCTTCAACACGACTGGAGAAATCCTTCATAAGTCGATAACGTAATGTGGATCGAGTGGTTTCTTCCTTAATTAGAATTACAATAGAATTACCTGAATTTGTCCTGAAAACTAAGAAGAATCCTTGTCCTCCCTCAAGCATAACGCCAATAGGTTCTCCAATTCCATAATGATTTGTTGTCATTTTTACCAAAGAGAGAAACTCACGAACATAGGAGCTTGTAAATTCAGTGTCTAACTCAGTGGAAGTCCAATTTAGCACAAGTAAACCTGATGATTCAATAACAATTACTGATTTCACACCGGGATTTAATGCATGTAGGACGTTGCATTCTTTTTCAAAACGTGTGTCGATAGATTGACTCATGATTAATTTCCTCAATTTCCTTAGTTAGTCTTACTGTACATTCTTTTTAGAATTTACAATTAAACAAAAGGTTTACACTATATTTACTTTACCATCTCAACATTTAACCACATACTTTAGGAAAAAAACAAAATGAAAGAAAGAAAAGAAAGAAGAAAATAAAAAATGAAATTATATTTTAAATATAACTAATAGGATTCCAAGAAACCTATACGTTCAAGTATTTCTCTTTTTTATCCACAGCCAGGACAAGAACTGCAACTACTGCACATTGACATATTTTTTACATACTCTTCATAGCAGTCCTTATAAACAGTTAAAGTTTTGTTATCTGTAGTATAGACTTCTAAAGTATTATCGCCTTCATTTACATCTTTGTTACATAATATACAAGCCATTGTAAATCACTACATAATATCTAGCTAAACAAATCTAAATACTTCTCGTTTATAAATTAAAGCAAAACTTGGTTAAAAGTAAATAAAACAAAGAAGATTTAGATTCGTAAAATTAGATCCTGACTGATATCCATTAATCTATGGACACAGTCAGGGATATGTCCCCTAAACATCAGTTTTCCATTCTTTTCCCAAGTGATTCGACGGTTGATTTGCTTTAACAGTTAGTTTTATGGTTTTACAGACCATAAAACTGTGAATAGGATATAAATTGTTATAATAAATTTATAATTTGCTGTGTAATGATGTTTTCTCAAAAAATGTTTTCTTAGACCTTCTTTTTTGTTTTAGTTTCTTCTTCATCCTTCTTTTGTTACTGGTATTTCAATAAAAACCTTAAATAATAACCAAATAAGCACAAATACTAGGAAAAAAAACTATTTTGTTATTCCAATTTTTTTCGGAAAAATGTCGTTTTTCGTGAAAAATAAACAAAGAAAGTGTAAAAAATGGAAACAATTTCCAGTGATTTAACTCAACTTGAAAATGAGTTATACGAAAAAGTCAAAAAAATAAAGAAACACTTTCATGATACAAAGTATAATCCTAAAAGAGTCGAACCTGGAATTGGCTTCGATCTAGAAGTTGAGAGTAAGTGGAGTAAATTCTCTGGTGAAACCTTGTTTATCAATCAAAAACTGCTGCACGATGTGCATTATAGAAATGCGATTTTTTGGCGTGAAGCTTTGCTATTATTTGCACCAAAGCAAGTGAGAGACACATGGTGGGTAAGATTAATAGCTAATGCATATCCTCTTTCAGTTAAATTAACAAGTATTGAACAAGAACAATGGGAAAATCTATGGAGAGAAACATCTTCTGATTTACTGGATTATATCCAAATTTGTAAAAAACTCATTTCTTCTGCTGGTTCACATGGACTTATAGAAGTTCTTAAGCAAGGATTGTATCAAACATTATATCAACATGAAGAATCGAGAACAAGAAGTTTGAGAAGTAATCCTGTCAATGATTTAGATCCAAATGAGCTGAAAATTATTTTATCAAATGTTTTCTTGAAATCTGTAAATATTTCTAATAAAGCTGTCGACATAATGAATGTAGCATTAATAAAGCAAACTTCTAAAACTAAAGAACTTGAGAAGAATCTTCCTTTTCATCACAACACAATAGCTAAAACAGTAAAGAAACTATTAGATATGAATATTCTACAGCATTATTATTTTGTGAATTATCGCGCATTAGGATTATCACAATATATAGTACTTTTGATTTGTACAAAAAAACAAAGAGCTTATTATAAAACACCTATCAAAAATCCATTTCTATATTCTCATAAATATAATTGTCTAAACACATGTGTTATCAATCAACATTATGTAGGACCAAAAACAAAAGAATACTATAATCTATTGATTAATTATTGCCAAAAATTAGAAAAGAAAAATCATATTGTCGATTTTTTTGTTTTTGAATTACTTCCATTATTCAGAAGTTATTGGCTAAAATATTTCAATGCAAAAACAAAATCATTGGATTTTAATTTGAATGACGTTGCAATTGAAAGCGACTTATTTGATAGTGATTCTTTTGAGGTAAATAGAAATCAAGCAAAAACATTAGAAAACATAATCGTTTCGACAAGAATTATGGAAAGTCAACAAGAAAATATAGATATCTTAGATCTAAAAATTCTAAACCAATTTATGTTTGGAATTTACAATCGACGAATCATTCAGAAAAATATTAAGAAGGATATGAATGAAATATCTCAACGCATAAAGAAACTATTTGCTAATAATCTTATTTTTGAGAATATTCAAGTTGTCTTACCAAGAAGCGATGGAGAGCTGTCAGCTTTTGTTGAAATTAATCCTAATAAAAAAAGTAAAAATCATAGATATTTACAAGAGCGACTAATAAAATTCAGTTATTATCTACCACATGTTTATTGTGGAGAAATCAAAGGTACTTTCAATGGTTTATTGTTATTATCAAAGCTTCCTTCTTCAATTACTATGGAACTAGCGGATTTATTTAATGGGCTTTTGCCAGACAGCATTAATACTCAAATTATTGTGGGAAAACCTGTGATACAGAAGAAAAGAGATAAAATAAATGAGAATAGATGGAATAATGGTCATTGGATTGTTTCTGAAGAAGACTTTGAAATTTAAAAAAACACTAATCCCTTTTATCTTTAGGTAGATATTCAATGGTTTTTCCTGTGATGATAGTACCTTCCTCAATCTCATTTGATACTGGATCCCCACATTTTTCAGGGCAACCACGTTCGCATCTTGGAGTCCACCAGCTAAATAATGCGGGAGCAACATCATTGACCAAATAATACATCAGTTTGGCTAGTCGTCTAATTTCCCATTGAGCTCTGCTACAAATTCTAAAATTAAAGAAATTCCAAAGTGTTCGAGCATTCATTGTAACAATCATTGCTGTTTTTGTAGCATTCGGTAAGAAGTATCTTGAATCTTCTAGCATTATTCCTAACTCATCCATTTTCTTTCTTACTCTTATAGATTCTTCAAGGAAATCAATAGCTAGTTTTTTTGCCTCAGGATTTTCTTGAATTGAATCAGGTATAACTGCCCAATACTTATCTTTAACTTCTAAAGGATCTGAATATCTTTGACTTTCTTGGGAATATGATGCTATACGATGTCTAACGAATTGATGAGAAGTAACTCTACTTAAACCTGTTATTCTGAAAGTAAAATTAACATGTTCTGCGACGGATTCATGACCTGAATCTACAACTCTTCTTATTAAATCTTCATTAACAGATTCACTAAGAGAGACTCTCTTTTTTCCCCTACACATTTTAATAGCAATTTCTGCAAGCTTTTCGTTTGGATGATTCAGTAATTCTATTTTCATTGATAGCTCACCGAAAGATTCTGTCAGACACTTATTCTAATCGTTTTATTTTTGGTTGATAAATCTATTGACTCTATCTTAACTTCCTACTGATAGCAGTTTATTTCTATTAAAATTCTTTGTTGCTCTTCTCAAGATAATGATCATTAGTAGTATCAAAACAACTTCAGAAACAAGTGTCAATGAAGGATGAACTAATAATGGGAGAAAAATCAAAGCTGAAACTATAAAAATGATAGGTATTGCGAAAAATCCGCTCTTCTGTAAAGCTTCTCTTGATCCTCTTGCTTTGCTTGAAAATGACGTCATAAGTAAAGTTGATAATAATGTCTGGGTTGGCATTAAAAAGATGAACATAATAGCCGCAAAAAGATTAGGCAGAATTATTCTACCCATAATATTGTGGAGTATAATGTCTGTGGAAATAATATAAATTATCTCTGCAATCCAAGAAATGACAATAGAAGGTACAGCTGCAGCAAGCGCTTTCCCAATTAGAATTTCTTCTTTGGTAATTGGTGCTGCTAATAATCCCTCAATTGTTTTTCTTTCTTTTTCACCTGCAATGCTATCACTTGATAAGGCCATAGGAACCATCATTGGTATCATGATGAGAAAAGCTAAGTAAAGATTTGCTTGAACAATAGAAACTTTTTGGAGATCAGTACTTTCATCCCAAAAAGAAGCAAGATTGCGGAAAATTTCCGGAACTTGATCACTTTCCGGAATCTCTTGACCTTCTGCAAAATTCAAAGTAATCATACTTATTGGTATAAGTAATGAAAATATGATTGGCATAATAATAACAGTAACGAGAATCTCTTTATTTTTCAGTAATTCCTTAACCTCTTTTCGAAAAATGATATTGACTTTATCTTTCCGTATTTTTTTGAAGAATTCTTTGACCATTTTTAACCCCTTACACTCGCAATCATGTATTCTCTATCAAAAATCTTCAAATTAATAAGCAAAAGCAAAATTGTACACAGTAACAAAATGGAAGAAGTTACAGCAGTCCAATAAGCTTTTAACAACACTAGAAGGGCTGTCTCCCCTAGAATAAAGAGATATAGAGGAATTACTACTAAACTTCCTAGTTGTTGAGCTTCCCTCATACCACTTGCTCTAGTAGATACAATAATCATTGTTTGTGTCGTAATCAAGGAGAAAAATGGTGAAAGACCAAATAACAAAACAGATGACATCATATTTGGAAAAACTAATCTACCGATTACGCCATAAAGGGATAAATCTGCTATTACCATGAAAATTATCCCAGAAAACCATGTAATTAGAACAGAGGGAATCATTGTTGTCATCAATTTTCCAAGTAATATTTCTTCAGTAGTCAGAGGTGACGCAATTAATGATTCGATTGTTTTTCTTTCTCTTTCCCCTGCTATCGAATCCCCTGCTATTGCCATAGGTAAAATCATGGGTAGTAATAAGAATGATTCAAAAAATATCATTGTAAAGAAAATCAAGAAACGCCCTTTGGAATCTAATTCATCCCAATATGGAACAAGTGCTGGGAAGGATTCAAAATCATCTTCAGTAAATACCTCCGTTGGAACTGTAAAATTTACAAGAGGTATACATAACGGCATAATCACTGCAAACATAAGTGGCATAAGAGTGATAATTAGAATCACTTCCTTGCTCTTTAGTGATTCTTTGAGCTCTTTTCGAGTTAAGAGGAAAGCTTTCCTAAGTCTCAAACCCATTAATAATATCCTCCTCT
Organism: Candidatus Heimdallarchaeota archaeon; assembly: GCA_030629105.1. Taxonomy (GTDB): domain Archaea; phylum Asgardarchaeota; class Heimdallarchaeia; order JABLTI01; family JABLTI01; genus JABLTI01. The sequence goes on along the minus strand of DAOVPS010000001.1, from coordinate 23,305 downwards.
ATGAGTTTTAGATAGGCTTCTTCAAGGGAAGCATAGATTGGTTTTACTTCTAAGATTTGAGCTTTCCTCGATATGAGATCAGCGATTATTAATGGAGTATGTTTCTCATGATTCTCTAATTTAATTGAAACTTCGTTTTTAACAGAATGTTGTTCTACTGAAATAACTCCCTCTGATTTAGAAATTGATGTAACAAGCTCCTTATTTAATTTGGAAAAACTAATCTGAATAGTGGGTGGACCAGAATAGTTATTGCTTATTTCTCCGGGTGATCCTATAGTTAGTATTTTCCCTTCTCTTATGATAGCAACACGATCACATAGTCTCTCTGCATCAAATAAATTATGTGTGCATATACAAATAGTTCTTGATCTATCTTTAGCTAAATCAGTTAATAGATCTCGGATAGATTTAGATGCTTCAGGGGATAAAGCAGATGTTGGCTCATCCAAGAAAAGTACTTTTGGGTCATGTATTAAAGCTCGGGCAATAGCTAATTTCTGTTTCATGCCTTTAGAGTAAGTTCCTACTCTTTCATCTAATCTGGTTTTTAAGTCAAATAAATCGCCTAAAAATTCGATTCGCGTGTTAATTTGATCTTTAGGAACATCATAAAGTTTAGCAAAGAATTCTAGATTCGCTCGAGCGGATAATCTTTCATAGAGACTCGGATTCTCAGAAAGAATTCCTACATTGGCTCTAACAGACATAGCATCTTCGTTGATATCAAAACCGGCAACACTAGCAGAACCTTCTGTTGGAGGGAAAATTGCAGCAAGCATGCGTATTGTAGTTGTTTTACCTGCACCATTTGGTCCTAAAAATCCAAAAATTTCTCCTTCCTTAATCTCGAAATTTATATGATCAACAGCTAAAAAGTCACCATAGTATTTTGTTAGGTTTTCAGCACCTATCATAATAACCATGTTTTTCAGATTATGGTACCTCTTTAATTTTATTGAAGAGGTATTTAATGAAAAAACACACACACAATCTAAATTGCATTAAGCTTTACTTCTCAAGCTTCTTGTTCATTATTAAGAAATATTTCTCTCTGAATAATTTGATGGATTGATTTATAATTTCATAAGCTGAAGCCTTATCTTCCCATCCTAACACTTCAGTTTTCTTACCTTTTTCTAATTTCTTATAATCTGTAAAGAACTGTTTGATTTCTAATAGTTGATGTTTTGGAATCCAATCTAAATCCTTTGCTTCTGCAAGTCTTGGGTCAGTATCTGCTACAGCTATAATTTTATCATCATTCCCCATTTCGTCTTTCATACGTAAGACACCAATGGGTCTAGCTGAGACTAAACATCCAGGAAATGTTGGTTCTGTTATTAAAACCATGATGTCTAAAGGATCTTTGTCGTCTCCCAAAGTTCTAGGTATAAAACCATAAGAAATTGGAAAAACCACAGAAGAATATAATACTCTATCAAGATAAATTGCCATAATTTCTTTATCAAATTCAAATTTATTCTTCGAACCTTTAGGAGATTCAATTACACTATACACGACTTCGGGTGGATTAGGTCCTGTTTTTACATCAGTCCAGAGGTTAGTCATTTTCTAACACCAAGATAGTATGGTTTAGGGATAATCGTTTTACAAATAAATCTTTCCAAGTTATTTATAACAAAATGAATTGGGTAGGAAGAATCAAAACTTTTCTCTAAAATATTCTGTGCCGCTTTTTTTGAGAGATATCATACTATTTTTTGTTTTTACAATTCATATGAGAATTGCGGGAAAGACCACCCCAAACGCATGTCGCGATCCTAAAAGCGATTATCTCTCAAAGAGCGGATGGGAGATTAATACTTGCTGACTATTATTGCATTATCAGGAGTGAGATTTCCCATTTAAAATAGAACCTTCCCTTATAAAATGGGTTTAGAAAGAGGCAAAAAAGAATTGAAAAAAATTTCATAATGATTTTCTTTCGACTCAAAGGAGAAAAATGAATTAAGTACCGCTTGCGAGATTATCCCAAGTCGCGTACTTTTCAATATACTGCTTCGCTTTTCTTTCGAACTCTTTTCGATTATTTTTGAATTCCTTTGCTGCAGTTGTATTTAATGGATCATCCGGATTTGGATTTGACAACAAAAATCTTAGAGACTCAACTATATCTACAAGATTACTTGCAGGAGTCCAATCTTTTCCTAAAATCCCAATACAAATACGTTCTTTGAAAATATTTGGATGCCATATTGGTGTTATGGCTTTCCCTTTTGGTGGTTTAAATGGAAACGATCTTGGTAATCGTAATTCAAATTGGAACACTCCTCCGGAATAAATTCCTGTTCCTATGAGGAATCCTCTCCATACTCTAGTATCACCGTTTACTGGCGTGAAGTTCGGTTGTTCTTTCTTCATTTCACCTGCTTCAATTGCTAATCTCGCCCAAAAATCGTCTTCGCTGAGTTCCATTTATTTCATCTTCTGAGATTTCTATCTATAATTTCAGATACTAGTATTATTCTTTTGTTATCTAGGTAATTTTCAAAATGTAAACTGATTTGAAAGCTTTTCGGAATAACTGAAATGAATTTCTTAAGATTTTACTCCTAAAATTAGATTTATTAACTCAACTTCGTATTTCTTTATGAAACAATCTTACATCGAAAGACTTTTTGAATAATTAAATATTAATAATAGGATAGAAAAAGAACCAGAAAAATCAGGTTGAAGCGACATGGCTAGAAGAATTCCCGAATTAGATGCTGCTATCCGTTGGAAAACATTTTACGATCTTCTAACTCAAAGACAATTTAGAGAGGAGAAAGATAAGGGGATTGTTGCAGCGATTTTTTGTTTAAGTAAATATCCTGCAAGTTTTGAAACAGTTGTTCGCTGGAAAGCTTTATGTGATGTACTTGAAAGGGATCCTTTTAAGATTGAATTAGCTAGAAGAGGTGTTATTGCCGCATTAATCCTCCTCTCATTAGTTAAATAGAAGGAAAATGTAAAAGCTATTAACTTTTACATTGTTTATTTAGATGATTTCTTTGTAATTATTGTGTTTTTATCTTACTTTTGAGCCATTGGGAACTTTTCTAAGAGGAATGAGTACTGAAATCTCTGGATCAGCATCTGCTGCTAACAGCATGCCATTAGATTCAACTCCTCTTATTTTAGCTGGTTCTAGGTTAACAATGATAATAATTTGTTTTCCAATTAATTCCTCTGGTTTGTATCGTTCTGCAATGCCTGCGACAATCTGCCTTTCTTCAGTTCCAATGTCAACAATGATTTTTACTAGTTTATTTGCATCTTTTATCGGCTCTATCGTCTTGATTGTTCCAACTCTTAAATCGAGTTTTTGGAATTCTTTATACGAAATTAACTCTTTTGTCACTTTTTCTACCTTCTTCTTTTGTTCTTCTTTTTTAGGGGCCTGTTTTTTCTTCTTTTTCAAAGGATCAAGATTTGGATTCTTCTCTAGGAGTTCTTTAATAGATTCACTTCCCCACTTTAATCCAAGTTCAATTATCTCTTCAAGCTCTATCTTCTTGAAAATTGGGTGAATATCTTGTTTCACTTTATGACCATCAAGGATTTCCTCTGTTACTGAGAACCATGATTGCTTGTGAATATTTTCCTTTAGATTTAGTTGTTCAAAGATTTCTTCCGTAGAAAATGGAATGTATGGTGCTAACAAAACAGCTAAACCTCGACTACATTGAGCACAAATACTCAAAGTTGTTGCTGCTCTTTTGATATTCTTGTTTTTCACGTCAGCCCATGGTTTCTTACTTTGGAAGTATTTATTGCATTCCCGAGCAAAATCGAATATAGCTAGTAGCGTCCTTTGGAATTCTAATTTCCTCATTTCGGAATCTGCTTTCTTTGCTGCTTTTTCTAGGAATGAGAGAATATCTTTGTCTTCCTTTTCTAGTTTACTTCTTACAGGAATTTTCCCTTCAAAATTATTATTAATGAAAGTTAAAGTTCGGTGCACAAAATTTCCAAGAATATCTGCAAGATCATTATTTATGCTATCTCTGAATTCTGTCCAAAGAAAATCTGTGTCATGCCTTTCCGGTGCTATCTTCATTATGTAGTAACGCCAATAATCTGCTGGGTATAATTCCAGTGCTGTATCAGTAAATATTCCCACTCCTTGACTTGATGAAAACTTCGATCTTTCATAATTTAACCATTGGAATGCCTTAACATAATTAGCTAAAATTATTCCATCATCGGCACCAGTTAGTGTTGCTGGAAATGTTATTACATGAAATGGAACATTGTCTTTTCCAATGAAATTAATGAGATAAGTATCTGGATCTTTCCAATATTTCTCCCAAAGTTTAGGCTTACCTTGTTGCTTCGCCCATTGCTTTGTAATTGAAATATATCCTATTGGGGCATCAAACCAAACATAGAAAACTTTATCGCGATGACCATCAAGTGGTATTGGTATACCCCATTTAATATTCCTGGATATACTACGTGGTCGCAAACCTTCTTTTAACCAACTATTTGCTATGGACAAAGTTGTTTTTGGCCAATCTTTGTGTGTATCAACCCATGCTTTGATTTTTCCTTCTAAACCTCCAAGATCTAGAAAGAGATGTTTTTCATTTCTAATTTCAGTGTTGCTTTCACCACAAATTATACACTTTGGATTAATTAAATCGATTCCATCCAATACTTTAGAGCAATTTTCACATTGGTCTCCACGAGCATGTTCATATTTGCAATTAGGACAGGTACCAACGACATATCTATCTGGTAAGTTTCTTTTGCAATTTATACAATACAAGGATTGTACTTCTTTTTCTTTGATATGTCCTTTCTCATGCAATTTAAGAAAGAGATCTTGTGTTAGTTCAGCATTTTCTTGTGTATGTGTTCTACTAAATATGTCGTAGGAAAGACCGAATCGCTCATAGATGTCCTTTTGTTTCTCGGACATTTGTTCTACGTATTTTTCTACTGGCATTCCAGCTTCTAATGCTGAAACCTCTGCGGGTGTACCATGATCGTCTGTTCCACATACTGCTAGAACTTCTTCTCCTCTTTGCCTAAGATATCTTGCTAAAATATCAGCAGGCAATAACGAGGAAACTAAGTTCCCGAGATGTTTCACAGTGTTGACATAAGGCAAGGCGCTAGTTATTAGATATCTTTTCTTATCTTCCAACACTATATTCACACTCCTATTTTTTCTCTCAAGAACAGCAGAGAAAAATCGCTAGAGCAAATAGCTATGCCTTTCTGCTTTTGCAATTGTATTTAACTTTTTTGAAGAAAAGTAAAAGAAAGTAGAAATGAGACCGAAATAGTGTAAAAAATCACTTCTTGAATACTGTAATTTTTGGTGTTTCAACTTTACCAATTAAAGAATCATTTATTTCTCCTAAATTATCAACAATACGACAATAGAATTCTACTGATTTTTGTTTATGCGAACCAAAAAGCCCTTTTCGCATTGATGGGGCTTTCCATTCAAAGGATTCCAAAACAAATTTCTCTCCTTTGCTAATTCTTGATTTTAATCGGTATTTCTTGAGATTTTTCATACTACTATTATTTTCAACTTGTAGAATTTCGATTTCACTGATTTCGCATCTGGTCTTAAAGATGAGTTTAGGTGTTACTTCTGCGTGGAAATCCGAATAAACTCTTGATCTTAATGGTGGGTTACCACTTAAACTAAAATTAATTACCTTTGATAATGGAGGGGGTGTTTTTGTATATGCTGAAATACTCGTTCCTCTTGCATTAAATATTAAATATAACATCCATTGTGAGGAACACATACTTGGTGGTATAAGAATAGGTATTTCTAGAGAAATTTTTCTTTGTCTAAACTTTGCCTTTTTCTCATAAAATTTCATAATTCCTCGTTGTGAAATACCCCAAAGAGTAATCTTTCCTCTCGAGTTATTCTTCGAAGCATTTATTTTAATATTAACTTTTGAATCTCCAACTTGGTTTGGTGGAATACTTAATCTTGTGATCTGATGTTTCTTCTCACTTGGAACCCTTATTCGACTAAAGGTTCGATATTCTGTCCCTAAAATATTGCTCTTTTTACCATCTCTAACAATAAACTTTACTTGAAACTCCCCTGTTGAATTGTTAAGATTAATTGGAATTGGTAAGTAACAAATGTTTTTTAGGGATGATTTCTCTAATTTAATAGTCTCTTGAAAAGCAGTTGCTCTAAACTTGTTTCTTTTTTCAAGAGCAGAAACTTGTGCTTCAATTTTTATTGGGTATGTTACCATTGACTGAATAATTGATTTTCTCCATTTTAATTTAATAACAGGTATAATTGTACTGTAATCAATTCTTGAAGGCATATTTGATATTGTTAAACTTCTTATGAACTTAGTATCTCTATATGATTCATAATGAAGAATCGTTTGTGTAGATACAGCTTTTGTTGATGCAGTCGCTTTCTTTGGCGTGCTCTTTTTTCTAGTAACAGTTTTTGTTGTCGATCGCTTTTTTATTGTTGGTTGTGGAAGTTTGATCTGTTTTCTTGAATATGCGCTTCTAGTTGCAGTTGATGCATATGCTTGAACAGGTTTTTTCCTAGTGGTATGGATAGCTTTGGATCTGTTAGAAATTGCTGATTTTGTTAGAACTTTCTTTTTACTTGGTTGCTTTCTAACTGCACTTTTAGCTGGGAAAGCTCTTTTTGCCTTAACCTTTTTGCTTGGTTTTCTTTTTGGTTGCATGGGTTTAGAAGAAATTTTCTGAGCTCTACTTTTAGTAGAAGATTTTCTTGCAGGTGTGGTTCTTTTTGTAGTTTTTACAGAAACTGTTTTTCTCGGTGGAACTCTACTTTTACTAACAGGTATTTTGGTTTTATAGATATTTGATGATGTTCTAGTAGAAGATGATGCTCTTATAGGTCTTGGAGGAGGTTTTTTAGCCTTTTCAAGTTGTCTGAGTCGATCTTGTCGTTTCTTCTCTATTTTCCTATCTTTTTTCACCTTCTCCCGAATCATTTTTGTTTTAAGACTTTGTTTTGCTCGCAATCTCGCTTTTTCTTTCACCATAGTTTTTTTGCGTCGTTGTCTTGATTCTAATTGTAGTTTCCTTGCTAAGGAGCTTCTAGTTGTATCTGCTGTATGAATTGGTTTTGCTACTTTTGTAGAAATTAGGTTTGACATTGAATATTGAGGTCTACCTAATACTTCTGAGAATGATTTGCGAGGTTTACCATTGATTAAAGCTAATGAATTTATTACATTAGCAATATTCCCATGATTTTTTTCATACAAATAAAACATATAAGTTGCAGCGGAGATAGGCGGAGCAATTCTTGCGGTTCCCCACAACATGATTAAAATGGATGTAAGATCGTTTTCATTTATATTTAAATCAACGAATTCGGGCTTTAACCATATTATCAATGATCTTAATGATTCGTAGATTTTTCCAGGAGGTCCACCGGTTTCGGGATTGTGATTATAATGTTTTACAAATTGTCCGCCTAAAGATTCTATACTCGGATCGCCTTGAAATTTGGCGAACATACCAAAATTTACTGCTCTTTTTCTGTGTTCATACAATGTGTTGCCCTTTACATCCGGAACAGCTTTTCCTGCTCGAGTAATCTTGACTGCTTTTAGTGCAAGTGCTTGTAGTAATATTGTGATTGTTTTTCTAATATTCTGATCATATTGAACATCAAAAAAACGGCACTCAATAGTATCATATGTAGTAAATGGGAATGCATCCACGTATCGATCGTCAGGTACTTCCTTTCTTACATATCTTGAAAATTGTTGCCTTGTGAAGGAAGGTCCAACATATGGTAAATATTCAGGGATATTTGGTCCAAGCTGTCCTGAATTCTCTTTTAACCTATGACTTCTGACACAATCAGGAGCTAGAATTAGCGTTCTACCATCTTCTCCTTTTTTCAGAATAGTTCTGCCATCTGGTTTTCCTTCGATAAACGGCGATGTATTAGAAAGAGCAATTAGATGTGGAATGTAAGCTCTTATCATATTATACGCGGCTTTCTTTTCTTTTGAACTCTTAAATCCACCAAGGTGGTGATGTTCACCACAAGTTACCCCTGCTCGGTATTCAGTTTGATATGGATTAAATCCTAAAGGTTGTATGCTATATCCTCTCGTCAAAGACCTTGATGCTGCTAAATAGAGAGTGTTAATCCACCAATCCAATTCCTCAAAGTACTCACATGGGGGAGTAACTAGTTCAAGTAACCATGTGATTTGAGAAATATTTGGATCCGGTCCAAAAACATTGATTGCGATTGTTTTGCCATTAAATTTATAATGAATTTGTACATATCTGATTATTTTGCCATGTCTTTCAACATCTTTTCGAGTTACTCTTTTTATTTTTCTGCGAATGTATTCAGGCACATTTGTAGAACTGCTAGTAAGGGATTTTAAGAAATTTAATGCCCCATTAAACATTTGATCCCATACTGCAACTAATTCTTTCCCATCTTCGAGTATATCCCCTCTTTTGTTAGTAATAAAATTCTCAGCCTCAATTCCATGTGAAAAAGCCAATTTACGTAAAGTATTGGTTTTTTTTGTTGTTGGAATTTTATTGGAGGGATTACTCATTGTTTTTCACTTACTTTTAGGACTTGATTAAACTCATTTTGGTTTTTGATGCAATAAATAATCAAACAAATACTGTTGAGTGAATGGATATGTTTCATCCTCTAATTCCAGTATCTCAGTTATCTTGGATGCGAAATCCATAAGTTTTGTAATTTCTGAAATTTTGAGCTTGTTATCATCAGAATGTTGCACGACGAAACTGCGTCGAAGATCAATTATGTCTGCAAAAATATTAAGAATGAAGAGTTCCTCATAGACATTTTCTCCAGAAGGATCAAACAAAGAATCTGTATTAAAATACACACCTGAAATTTCAGATAAATCCGTTACAGTTTTTGCTAAATCCTCATAATTTGTGCATTTCCTTATTTTGTTAAAGTCTTCCCAAGTAACTTTCGATTTACTTACTCCTTTTCTATCGATCACTTTCGTAGGCCAATAAATCTTCAAAATTCGGAGAGCATTAATTCCCAAAATGTGTCTGATATGCTCAAATGTAATCCCTAAGTCTTTTGCAGTATTTGAAAATAGAAAAGTTATATGGTCGCTTGCTTGAGGAACACTAAAGTAACTGTGGTCTGAACCATACATTGTTGAAAAATGCCAATCATCAACAAGATCTAAACAATTTTTGTAAAAAACTTCGCAATCATCCCCACGCATACCCGAAGTTTCTGTTTTAATATTTGGATCACCTAAAATTTCGTACATTCCTGGAGTTAGATAATCAAAACCAAAATGTCCCACAATTAAAGTAAAATCTTTGTTTTTACTTTGTGCTCGTACTTCCATGGCTACTTGATGAATTTCCTCTGCTGTTTTATAATTCTGACAGTCAAAGATTACTGGTAGTTTATTATCAACCGCAGTACGAACAACGTTGATTACTTTATCACTCACAATTTCTTCAATCCATTCTTCAGATAATGGGTGAAGTTTTAACCCTCTAGCACCATAATCGACACATCGCTTAATTTCAGCTGTAGCTTTTTCTCCATCTTTGGGGTCTACTCTACAAAATGGTACCAGTCGGGAACCATATTCTAAAGTTTGAGCTCTAGTCAATATATAATCATTTGATTTCTTAAAATGTGGATCAGTCTTAGATAGCAATATATCGTGTAATGGAAAAGTGACGATTTTATCTGCAAACCAACCTAAATTTTGAGTTGTTCTTTTTTCTTGAAAGATCAATTTTTGAAGTTCCGTTGCTGGCATGCTAAAATCTTTGGGATCATCTGGCATAGCGAAAGCATAATCCTCAGGATAAGCAGTAATTCTTTGAAAAACATCGAATTTTAACTTCTCGTAGAAATCTAAGTGATCTTTTGGTCTAATAATTCGATAATCCTTACCTTTGCCCCTTACCACCTCTTCTTTGCCTAGGTGTGTATGAGTGTCAATTACATTTAATGTTAGGGGTTTACTATCAGGCTGTTCTTTGTCATATACTATTATCATAAACGGCATCCTCTTTCTATCTAGTGTGAGACTATCAATAACTATAGTTTAATCTCTTTAATTAAAAAGACTAATCTACATACAATTACATACTTTTACAACTAAACCTATAAACCCTTGTATACATGAAAGGAAAAAACAAAAAGCTAACCAAAAAACGACTTCGCTAATAACCACAATTCTTTGGAGACAACTTTTCGTTTAGCAACGGCTTTTTCAATCGGAACATCTGCAATAATTGTTCCTTGAAGACTTGCCATGCGACCAAATTTTCCAGCATGAATTAATTCAGCTGCTTTTGCACCATATCTTAATCCCAAAAATCTATCATAAGCACTTGGAGGTCCACCTCTTTGAATATGCCCTAAAGTTACAGCACGTACTGGGAGTTCAGTGCGTTCTTTTATTTCATCAGCTAAAAATTCCCCAACTTTCAAATTTGCTAGAATAACATTACCAAAAGAATCTTTACCAGCTTTTTCGACCTTTTCTTTCATTTCCGGAAAGATAACACCCTCTGCGACAACAACAATACTATAAGTGCGTTTATCCTCATGTCGTTTCTTTAATAATTCACATAATTCAGCTAATGGATAATCGAATTCTGGGATAATAATTGCAGTTGCATTTCCCGCCATTCCAGCTTCTAAAGCAATCCATCCTGAATGTCTTCCCATTAATTCCAAAACAAAGATACGATGATGCGAACGAGCAGTTGTTCGTAAACGGTCAATTGCATCCATGGCGATATTTATCGAAGTATCAAACCCAAAAGTTTGGTCTGTTGCTTCAAGGTCATTATCTATGGTTTTTGGTACACCAACAACATTGGCACCTTTCTCATTGAGTTCCTTAGCAACTCCGAGTGTATCATCACCGCCACATGCAGCAAAGGCATAAATATCTAATTTCTTCAAAGTATCAATAATTCTCTCAAATCCATTTTCTTCCTTTCGAGGATTAGTTCTAGATGAACCTAAGATAGTACCTCCTTCTTGGACTATTTCCTTAACGCGATCTAAGGTTAGATTCTCATAGTGTCCTTCAATTAAACCCTTCCAGCCATCAAGAAAACCTATGACATCATAACCATTTTTTATAGCAGTTTTTGTATAGCCTGCAATAACAGGATTTAAACCAGGTGCATCTCCACCACTTGTTAATATACCAATTTTCTTCGTCATTGTAGAAACCAACAAGAGAGTTTTTCATTTATACAATTTAAGGCTGTTTTTTAAATTCTTTTACACTCTACTCTATCAAATGATGTGTTCTTCGGAAAATATTTATTTTGAATAAGAATTATCAGTTCTTGATTGTATAATATTAAGTGAATTAAAGGTGAAATTATTGGCATCTTACAACTACCGTTGGAGTAAAGAGAAGCAGAAAAGGAAAGCTGAAAATAGACTCATTGTTTATTTACAAAAGGTTGTAGCAAAATACAGTCCCTTTTATCGTGAATGGTTCCAAACACATAATATAGATCCAAAATGGATAGATAGTCTCGCAGACTTTCAAAAGATTCCCCCGATCACAAAATCTGACCACATGAAAAACCCTGAGAAATTTATCCTAAAACCATACGAACCTAACTGGTGGGAATGCAATTTTGAAACCGAATCATTATCCCCATTTCAATCTTTCAAGTATTGGTTGAAATCTCTTAATAAAACGTATCTCAGAGGTGTCTTTTCTAAGGAACCTGTTGGTGAAGAAGAACGCATAATAATGGAAGCCGCGAATGAGTGGTTGCCTGTTCACTTTCACAATACAAGTGGTTCAAAACAACCGGCCTTAATTGCTTATACAAAGCGTGATTTATTGGTTAACATTCCAGAGATAATTGCTCATTTATATATGACTGGTTTTAGAGCAAATTGGGAGGTTTTCAATATAATGCCAGCATCACCCTCTGTTAGCTTTTTCCAAAGTGTTTGGGCACCACTCTCAGTCGGTGGAGGTACATTCTTTACTTGTGGTGATAAACAGACATCTCCTAAAGAGCAATTTAAATTGGCAAACAACATCACTTTTGAGTTGTTTTTGGGGACTCCCACTTTAACTAAAAAATGGTTAACTTCAGCTATAGAAAAATTGAGTAAAAAAGAAATAAACAAAATTAGTAGTTTCAAAGTCTGTTTACTAACAGGAGAACCATTATTACAAGAAACCGAAGCTGAGATAAAAAATCTTTTTGCGGAACTTGGTTCAACACCTGAAATTATTGAAAGCTATACAAATAATCGTACTAAAGGTACATTCTACGAATGCTCTGAAAACAGTGGCATACATCTAAATCCAAGGTATTTCTACTGGGAAGTTTTGGATAAAAAATCTTTAGAACCTGTGGAAGCAGGAGAACCTGGATATTTATGTTTTAGTCATATCGATTGGCGTGGAACTGTGTTTATTCGGTATAACACTGGTGATTTAATTGATGGTCTTGTATGGGAAACTTGTGATGCTTGTGGTTTAACATTTCCAAAAATCAAGGGTTCTATAAAAAGAAGTCTAAAATAATATGCTATCATAACAAATTCTAAAAATGAAGAATAAGGAAATATGAATCCTCTATTATAGAGGATTTCACTTATTTCACAGGACGCTTTGATACAGTATCGAAATAATAGATTACATTCATTGCACATAATGCTATTACTATAATACCTAAAACGATACCAACCCAGAATGTAGGTGACAAACGAACAGCTAAGACAATGAAGTCTTTATCGGCTGGCCAACCAGTTATTGGTCGTGGTGTTCCTGTAGCCCAGCGCTCATAAACAAAATTCCCAATGAAATAGAATATTATTCCAACAAGTGATACAATACCACCTATGGGTCCAGGTTTTTCCCGGGTAAAGTAACATGCTTTATTTGAATAAGTTAACCAGACGAGATATCCTGCTCCAATAATTGTTATGAAAAGTCCTATGCCAATAAACCAAGGTGCGGCACCAGGAAAGTCCAATAATAAGTTTGGATCATTAAAAGTTGTTTGTTGCCCTTGCTTCCATTGACCATTCCATCTTGTGTAGTAGGTATATTTAGTAGTTCCTTCACCAAAATGATTAATATACGGAACAGCTAGTGTGAAGAGCATTAATACGAAAGTTATAAATACTAAGCCTATGCCAATCCACTTCTGGGATGGTCTTGTCATTTCGTAACCCAATTGATTTTCCTCCAACAGTTGTAATGGTAGGTTAATTGTTTTATATCTTTTTTGATAATTATATCAATCCTCTACTCATTGTTCCTTTTAAGTTTTGTTTTGATAAAGCTATTTCTCTTTCTTCTTCTATTTTCATTATAATTCATAAAATATTTATGCAATGTTCATTAGTGAATACTTGAGTTGATGAAAGTGCCTCACGATTTCACAGTTAAAGTAAAATTTTGGATTGAAAGGAAAGGCGTCTCTATTCTTGGTCCTGGTCGGATGACTATTCTAGAGGCAATTGACCGTACTAGTTCCCTCACAGAGGCTACTAAAGAGTGTAATATTTCATTTAGGAAAGGTTGGAAACTAATAACTGAAATCAATGAACAATTAGAACAACCTGTTGTGATTAGTGAAAGAGGAGGAACTGGTGGTGGAGGAAAGACTTCTCTAACTGAATATGGCAAAAAATTAATTCAGCAATATAAATCAATACAAAAAAAATTAATTGCCATTGCTCAGGATCCAGAAATATGGGTAATTAAACAATAAATAAAATTAATAGAATAGAGGCTTTAGTTCCCTATTCATTCTTCTTCTTCTTCTTCTTCTGTTTTTTTACTCTCTTGACGTAATCTGTCTAGAAAAGTGGATATATCTTTTTCTTCGGATTTTACATCATTTGTTTTTTGCTCTGAAATTGGTGGTGTAATTGTAGTAATTGGTTGTGTTGTAGTTTTTTCTGGTTCTGTAGGGGGTTCTATGCCTAGTATTTCTTTTGGAGAAGGAATGATTTTTTCATCTGCTTGTTCTTCAACAACTGGTGGTGTTAGGCTTATAGGTTGGGTAAATGATGGTTCTGCTTCAGTTGGTTCAACGACTGGTGGTGTGTATTCTTCTTTTACTGGTTCAATAACGGGAGCCATTGGTGCTTCAAGATGATTAGCTGCTGAAGGTACTCGTCCTATACCTAAAGGTTGAGCTTGCATGTGTTGTGAGCCAGAGATTGTATGAACTTCTAGTTGTGTTTCTAGTGTAACATCTACTAACTCTGTTACAGGCATATCCATTCCTTTTTTGTGTAAGAGCATTAATTTGCTTATAGATTCAAAAGTTTCTGTAATACCTATTCCTTTCAAGCTTGTTGTTGGAATATAGTAAGAGATATTAAGTAGCTTTGCTTTCTCTATCCCTTCTTCATCTAATACTTCACGAAGATCTTCAACATCATTTTTAGTGCTGACTAAGACTTTGGGAATATTATTATCTTCTAGCTTCCCAAGCCATCGATCTAAAGAATCTAAAGTATCACGACGAGTTGTATCATAACATAGGATGCATCCATGTGCACCTTTGGTAAAAATATTGCTAATTTCAGCGAACTGATCTTGTCCGCCAATGTCACATATTTGTAAGGTTACTTCCTCGCCATTAACCACTAATCTTTTACTGAAGAAATCTGCCCCAATTGATAATTTATAACTACCAAAGAATTCACCTGTGGTTAAATAATTACATATAGAAGTTTTTCCAATTCCGCCATCACCAAGAACTACTACTTTGAAGAAGGTTACCACTGATAGAATCTCCGATTGATTTTATTTCCTTGATTTATATTTATTCATAGTAAACTTATCATATCCCTACAAAAATTGCCTATTTAAGTTTTCGATACGTACTAGTCTTCGACAAATATCAATTTTTTTCATTTTTGAAAGGGGTGTGTTTTATTGATATTATATTGTATCAATCTTATAATAAATTCAATTATTAGTGCAAAAGTGATAAAAACTCATTTTATAATAATAAAAAAGAATTGACCAAATTCTTTAAAAATCATTTTTTAACAGTAAAACTGATTTCAATTAACATTTGAAAGGAAAAATTATTAATTATCCAAATAACTTTAAAGGAATATTAACAATCAGAAAGTGTTTGGAAATGGTTCGGTGAATAATTCGCCCAAGAACCAATCAAGATGGATAGTGTTGAATCAATGAAGCTCTCAAGTATCTTAAAAAATAGAAAAGCCATGACACCCTTAATGATTGGGTTAATTGTCGCTGCATCAGTCTTATCAGTATTTTTTATTATAATGGCTGCAACAATTCCGTTATATCGTCAAGATCTTAATATGACCATAAAAGACAACTCCATTAGAGGAAATACTACTGATTATGTTCATCTATCCTTTAGGATTATTTGCGATTATGATATAGGAATTCTGAAAGAAATCACTATAATTAGAGATGATGCATCATATGGAGAAAATACTCCATTTGCCCAAAGAAATGGTTCGGATTATTGGATGACATTCCATAAAAGTCAAGAAATCACGGTAACATTTAATTTCACCTCCAATCCACTTTATGACCCCCTCCCTCCTGAAGGGAAAACTGGTGAAGGATTATTCATATTTGCACCGTTTTTTGAATACACCCTACGTATATATTATGAAGATCAGTCAGGTGGAATTCAGGCAGAGAAATTCTTTGATTTTACCTTTGATGATTGATTTCTTTGTCTAGATTTTTCCTTTTTCTTTATTTTTTCTTCCTATTCATACCGCTTGCTATTTTTTGTTAATTAATCTTGTTTCTAATTTCTGCGTTATCCCCAAATGCAAACATTTTAAAAGGTAAAGTATGTAAATGTATGTAATCATATATAAAAATTACACAAAAAAACAGTGATGATGTAAAATGGTTGAGAAAATTATTGATATTTCAGTCATAAATGTAGGTGAAATCGATGGAAGATCCTACCTGAATAAACGTGATATGGAAAGAATCGGTGTAGATGATTTTGATATAATTCAACTCATCAATGAATTTGAAGATAGCTGTGCAGTACAGGTATTGGAGAACGATGAAGTTGAGATTGAAACCATTGCAGTAGACAACGGAATATTAGATTCTGCCAATATCAGTGATGGTGATCGAGTAAAGGTTAGAAAAGCTCATTTGAAAAGAGAGCCCATTACTCGAGTAAAATTTGGAATTGAACCTTTAGAAGGTCAACCAGTTGAAGAATGTATTTCTTATATTCTAGAAAACTTCGAAGAGATGACTTCGGTTATCAGAAATCGCCCAATTTACAGAAATTTACAAGTCGATTGGCCTGATGCAGGTTGTGGCCATGTCAAAATAAGCTTCTTAGAATCAGATCCAGAAATTGAAGGTGATGAAGTAGGAATTATCGATCCTTCTGGAAAAGAAATTGAAGTACAATTGGTTCCTGCAAGCGAAATGTCATTTAATGCAGTTTTAGTTCTTGATGTATCTGGCTCTATGAGTAAAGAAGATATGGTTGTAAAAGGAACAGGGACAGCAGTCGAAGGTCTTCGACGTGGCTTAAAGGGTGGAAAAGACTTAGAAAATCTCTTAGATGAATTCGATGAGAAGAAAGTTTCACGAATTAAAGGTGCAGCTTTAGCTACATTACTTTTCTTATCTCAGAAAGTATCTCGAGGATGGGGAGAACAGCTCTCCATAATTAGCTTTGCTGGTGACGTAGATGTATTCGAAGTAGACTATGGAACAGGGAGCCCAACACCAGTCATTGCATGTACTGGACAAGCAAAATCTGCTGGTTTAGAAATAATTGCAGATTATGTTTCAAAAAGATGTTCAACAGGTGGTGGTCTTACTTTTATGAGTGGGGCATTACAACAAGCTTACGAAATGACCGCAAAATTTGAGCCAAATTCTATAACTGGGAAAATGAATCCAGCAATGATTGTTCTCTTAACAGATGGACAACCAAACAAAGGCAATGGTTTAGGCATAAACCCTGTACCAATCGCTCGAAAATGCGGACGAGATTATCCAAATACAGTACTTTATACTATAGGCTTAGGAGAAGCTGATAACCGATTATTGAAAAGATTATCCGAAATAGGTAGAGGTGAATTTTACGAAGCCAATGATCTCGGTGAACTAACTAAGTTTTATGATTTATTAGCTCGTAGATTCATGATTGCCTTGAAAACTGACGCATCTGAATTAGTTGAGGAAATTCCTGAAGATCTCTTTGAAGAACCAGAGGAAATTGAAGAAACTGACGAAGTCGAACTAGCACTAGAAGAAGAATATGGTGGAGCAGGCGACGAAATTGCTGAAGAGATTGCTGAAATGGATGCTTTAGAAGAAGATGACGACGACGACGAAGATGATTATTAGAAATTTTTAATCTAATATTTCATTTTCTTTTTCCATTTTTTTTCTTTTTTTTTTATAATCACAACAGCTTAAGATATAATTTTATAAGAAAAAAAAAATTGATCGAGAAACTCGATCCATCGTTATTTATGGCAGTATTATCAGATTTACACCATGAATAACTAACAAAACTATTTGAAATATTCCCCAACCTAAACAAGCAAATACTACAATAATTGCTACAGGGAACCAATTCAGAATTCTTCCAATCATAGCCATTTGTTTTGTTAACATTCGTACTAACATAAAGACAATTATGTCAACTGCCAAGAACACTGCAAAATAAATCCACTTGCCATAACCAGCATCACCGAAAACCGCTGCGAAAACTGCTGCACCTAATAAACCTGCGAGAATAGCAATAAGAGCTGTTACAGGTGTATCATCTAATGTTCTTAGTGCTAATAAACAACCAATAATAATTAGAAAAATAATTGTAATTGGATTAAACCAACCTAACCATGCACCAGCTTGTGGAATGTTAACTGCAAGAAATCCTGCAAGAATTAAAGTAAGAATGCCAAGTCCGATGCCAATTTTCTCCATAATATCTACCATAGAGAAAAGTCTATCACGTTCTTCAACATCTTCTTTTTCTTTTCTGATTAGCTTTCTAAAAATGCCTGTTGTAATTACAATGGCATCTAGAATAAGTATGATTGGTGAAATAATGAACATTGCTAATTGAAATGAGTCGCTTACCATGGCAAACTTCACCTAATACAAGAAGGATTATTGCATCATGTTTTATTAACGTAATGATTTGCTCAGTTCAATTTATACCAACTAAACCAATATAACCCCCAGTTAGAAGAATCGAAAGAAAGCTAAGAGGTGTAAGTATTTTCAAAGCAAAATTGAATGTTTGATTTGCTTTCATACGGGGTCTTAATGCTCTAATTATTGTTGTAATCATCAATACAGCAAGACACTTGAAAACAAAATTCGCAGTGTTGGCTAATATCTGATAATTTCCATGGATAGGTATTGGTAAATAGGAACCTCCTAGAAAGACAGAGACAATTAAGCCTGCGATGACAACTTCCATTAGTCTCATGGAGAGATTCCAAAAATTTAATTTCCAATTCTTAGGAGTAGGAGCATTACTTCTAATAATGCTATCAGTATTAATTCGATCAAAATAAGGTTGATCAAATTTCATTGCTAGACAAAACAACGAAACAACAACAGCTATTGGAAGTAAAAATACTAATCCAAAAGTTAAATTGGAATTTACAATCCTACGAATATCCTCTGCAAGAATTGTTAAACTTAAAGATCGCTTAGCGATTATTGGACCAATTAAAACAAACAATAATGGAATGTCAAAAATCATAAAAGTGAAAGTCTTTGTTAAAGATTCTTTCGTGAAATGCTCTTTATTCAAGTATTGAACAAAAAATGTGAGGAAACCAAAAAACAGTATTATTGCAAATAGAAATAAAAGGTCCCCTTCAAAAGTGATTACTCCTACAATTCCTTCGTTTGTACCGGCATACTCACCATAAACACCTATCCAGTTTGGTATTTGTAAATTTTCAAATGATCTCCAAAGATTGATTGGTAATAGTAAGGAACCAAATAAAGGTAAAGCTACCATAAGAACTAGTATTATTCCTTGGAGAATAGAATTTCTACTTGTACTTTCTTCCTCTCCTTTTATGTAAAACTTGAAGTTTTCAACAATCGGAATAAACATTGGTGTTTTTTCTGTTTTGAAGTAGAAGCGAGAATTAAGTCGACTATTTATTTGTTCACTTAAAATTGCTAGAATGACTATAAAGACAAATCCTGGGAATATTACGATTTCAAACCATGGACCAAACATCTAACACTTCTCCAATTTGTTATCCTTTGTTGCTATATATAGAAGGAAATTTAATCTAGTTTTTCCCTTTTATTACTAAGGATATTTAATATTTAAATGATTAATTGAGAAATGCTAAAAATCTTTTGACGCAACAATTGAATTTGCTAATGTGAGAGTTAATAAGCCATGCAAAAAAATTACAAACGAATACATCAAACTCTGTTATCTGTAATATTTTGCATTTTAATTATATTTACAAGCTCAATTTCTGGTATAAAATTCCAAGATGACTCTACTTCTGCAAATCATTATCTCTTTAACATAGATGAAATCTTCTCTTATGAAGAAGCTAATAATTTTAATTTCGAAGGAAATATAACGGGATTATATTCGGAAAAAAATGATAATCAAACATTGGAAGTTGTTAATTATACTGCTTTGAGATGGTCAATAGAAGAAATTACGGGGATTTCAATAAAGGTGATAAATGTAACAGATGATGAAATAAAATTTGATATAGAGCAGCATTATACTTATTCCTCCTATGAGGAATTAATGATAAATGAAAACCAAACTATTCAAAAACACTCTACTGAACACTTTATTTTAACAAAAGATAATATAACAATCAATAGTTATACCTATCAAATCTCTTCTTCAACAAACACAACTTATTATCCGATAAATACTACAGTATTTTTCTGGACAAAAGCTAATCTTACAATTGGGGAAAATCTCACCATTAAAGCATTTAATTATCAAGCTACAAACTATAGTCTTATCTCAACGTTTGAGGGAATACGTAATGTAACTAATTTACTTTCGAATGTTACACAATATGAAGAATTCATCTTATCTGATTACCTAGGAAAGTATGTCTATTTTGGTGAATTCGAAAACCAAACTATGCTTTCTTATGGGTATACCGATGGTCTTTTGGTTTCCGGAAAGACTATTTCAAAGGTGAAACAAATAAGTAGTTTTCCAAATGCGGCGGAAGGAATACTTGTTATTACGAAAAGTATTGATATTGTATCTAGTTCATTTGAAGAGCCCGGAAGAGAGCTGGGTTCAGTATATTGGATTATAGGTGGAATTTCACTTCAATTTGTAATTTTCTTAATATTTGAACGAAAAAACTTGAGAAAATTTATTCAATCAATTAAAAAACTGACAAAATTAGCTAATAAGCCTTCTGAAAATCAACCAGCAAAAGAGTAGAACACTAATTTTTGGAATTCTTAAATGAAACTATTCCAGCCTTCACCAATTAACAGTAAAATAGTTAATACATTTTCATATGACTCACCAGAAAGTCTGGAAAGAACTCCTTGAATATTTAATTTAATTGGAGAGACAATGCTATAATTTACTGGTTTTTCAGCAAGTGTACCTTTCTTACTTATTGTAAAACTAAAGAGCTCTCCAGATGGAGTTTCAATACGCATAACAGCATTATTTGCAGGAATCTGATTATGAGTAAATTCTTGATTTAAACTTCCTTCTGGTAGGTTTGATAGAAGTTGTTTCAATATAAATATAGATTCAATGATTTCATCAAGTCGAACCATTATTTCTCCGTAGAGATCACAAGAATCATACACTGGAACACTGAATTGTACCGTTTCATAAGCTGCATAAGGATCTGTTCTTCTGACATCAACTGTTACTCCTGAGGCTCTTGCTATCGGTCCTACTAAAGATAATTTTCTAGCTGAATCTCGAGATAAAAATCCTACATCTTGCAATAATCCTTTTAGTAGGGAGTTTTTGGAAATTTTCTTTCTCAGTTTCATACTATTTTTATTGATAATCTCTAAAGTAGAAAGTAATCTATTAGTTAGTTTCATATCAATATCTCTAGAAACTCCTCCAAAATTGATGTAGGAGTTACTATCGGAAGAATTTGTTATATCAGTTATAGATTCAAGAATAATTGTTCGTAATGATATTGCTTTAGAGAACAGAATTGGATAAGAGACACCCTTTCCTAAAACACCAATGAATGAGAGATGATAGGAAATTCTTTCTAATTCTAAAATAATTGTTCGTAGATATTTTGCTCTATTAGAGACTTTTAGGGCATTTCCCAGCAATTTTTCAAAAGTTTGTACATAAGCAATTTGAAGATGAAATGGATAAAGAGTGACTTGGTCAAGAGAAACGTTTAATCCTTTCTCCCAGGAATTGTTTTTCAGCAGCTTACTGTATTCAAGATAATTATCAAATGATCCTTCGATTCTCGCTGCAGAGATTTTACTTCCTGCGATTTTCAAATGGAATTGTGCTATATCCTCAGTTAATATATTTTTAATACCTATTTTTTTATCAAAAAGAGCTTCTTGTTCAATATCTTTTGAGGAATCCAAATCCATATTTGTACCTTCCATTACAAACTAATTCTATAGTGTCTTAAATTGCTTTTGAATTTTTAGTATTGCTGTGTCTATTGATAAGGAAACAATGTTATTTTGATTGATTTCAGTACTTTTAGCGAAAGAAATAAATTTACTGTTTTATAGATAATCTATTGTTTATTACAAAAACTCGAATCTTGAATCCTTATCATGGGGAGAATATCAATGAAGAAGATACAAACAGGAGAAGTACTAATTATTGGAGCAGGTGCTATTGGAGGAACAATAGGAGCAATTATTCATACAGCAAATAAGAATGTATGTTTTGTTAATAGAAAAGGCGATCATTACAATGCAATCAAGAAGAATGGATTGAAAATAGATGGTTTTGAGAAACCTTTTACAATACCAATTGAGAATAGCGTAAAAGATTTCGATCGGAAATTTAAGCATATCTTAGTTGTTGTAAAAAATTTAGATACTGATAAGGTAATGAAGGATATAAAACCAGTATTAACTCCTAATAGTCTCGTCTATAGTTTACAAAACGGTTTTGGTAATACAGACATTATGGCAAAATATCTCCCTCGAGAACAAATTGTTGCAGGGGTAGTTGGTTGGGGAGCTACTAAATCCGAACCTGGTAGCATAAGGATTACCTCAAAAACTGGTGATTTTATCTTAGGGTTTGAAGCTGGCAATAATTCTGATGATCAGAGATTAATTGAGATGAAAACCTTACTTGATTTTTGGAGACCAACTATTTTAACTGATAATATTATTGGGTATAGGTGGGGTAAATTAATAGTAAACTCTGTAATTGCACCAATAAGTGCATTATTTGATTTAACAGTAGGTGAACTCAGTAAACACAAAATCTTATCCCAAATAATGGGTGATACAAAAAGAGAAGGCATACACATTGCCGAAGCAAACAATATTACACTTGAAAAAGTAGATAATATAAATCTCCGTTCTTTCTTTTACAAAGCTAGACCTAAAGACAACCTCTTTACAAGAATAAAATTTGGACTATTGAGCATTATCATTAAACGAATGAGCATTAAAAGACATGGAGCAATAAAATCTTCTCTCTTATGGGACTTGAAAGCTGGACGAAAAACTGAGATTGATTTCATAAATGGGTATATAGTAAAGAAAGCACAAGAAATTGATTTAGAAGCACCACTCAATAGTTTTCTCGTAAAAGCTATTCGTGAAATAGAAAACAAAAAACGAGAAATAGGCATGCAAAATCTTGAAGAAATTGTGGAAAAATCGCGTATTTCAAGAGAAAAAGTAAAAGAACAAGAATTAAAATAGTAGTACTGTTAGTAATGAAATATTGCAGGTGAATTAGGAGGTCTCTCATACAGGTGATACCAAACAACGATGAAGAGTTACAAGATTTACTAGAGTTAGCAAAGGCATTTTTCAAAAGTATGGATTTCGTAATTCAAAGGGAAATTGATGTAGTCGGTACAAGCGGAAAAAAACACCATTTTGAGATGTTATTGAAAACAAATTCAGATTTAGAAATAAATCAATTATTTGTGAAAATTGTTGATTGGAAACGAGCTGTAGGTGTAGATCGTCTAATACGTTTTGAACGAATTTTAAATGATTTGAATGAGAGAAAAGGAATGATTGTGTCAAACATATTCAGTGAATCAGCAGTGAAATTTGCAAAACGTAGAGGGTTAATCATTTAT
>DAOVPS010000155.1:0-7962 GCA_030629105.1 Candidatus Heimdallarchaeota archaeon | reverse complement strand
TATTCTCATGTTCTACTGCCAAGTCTTCTACTACCATTCTTGGAAGAACAACATCAGTAAGTGCTGGAAGTTGGTATAGCATAATTGGGAAATCAACTTTATTTGCGATTTCTGAATAATGCTTATACAATCCTCTTTGTGTTGGTTTCATGTAGTATGGAGTTACTATTAAACCTGCATCTGCACCAACATCCATTGCATGCTTAGTCATTGCTATCGTTCGCTTTGTACCACTTGTTCCAGTTCCGGCTATGACATCAACTTTGCCATTAGCCTCATCAACTGCGATTTCAATAATTTTCTTTTGTTCATCCCAGAATAATGATGAAAATTCACCAGTGGATCCAGCAGGAACTATTCCTGTAACACCTAAATCATCGATAACAAATCTGATTAATTTGCGATAAGCTTCCTCATCTACTTCATCTTTCTTTGTAAAAGGAGTAACGAGTGCTGGACTCACTCCTCCAGGTCTGAATTTTTTAGCCATAAAAATTTCAACTCCTATTTGTGTAATTTCCTTGCTGGAATAACTGACAGACCATTCTTTGTCAAGGCATCTGCTGTAAAGTTCAAAGCATCATGTTTGTCCAAAAAATTGGTTTTCATATTATCCATATCACCAGTTTTAATTACTTCACTTTTCTCTCGGAAGTAATCTAGAATATCTGATTGATACTCTCGAGTCTCTTCAACAGCTTGTTTTCCGCCCTCGTGTTTTGCGCTAATGTTCTTTATTGTCTTGGCTAATTCAACAAGTTCATCAGTTCGATCATAAGGCTGCCTAACAATGCTCTTCCATGTTTCAGTAATGTGATGTTCAAATCTAACAATGTCCTCAAAACCCCAATCTTTTCTAAAATCAGCAGTAACTTCCATAGTTTTGTTGTTTACTGAATTTGAAAGATTGAAACCAATTAGAGGAGTACTACCATCATCTCGACTTAGTAGTTTTGCAGTCATTAACGTCCATAAACAAGCATATGGATTATCGTTCCCCATAAATATGGAGATTTTAAATTCCATATCCACTCCTAATTTGTGGAGCATGTAACCAAGAATTACTGTTCCAGGATTAATGTTGAGAACTTGCTTAACACCATATTCTGTGTAATAGTAAAGAAATTCATCAATCCACTTAAGAGCGAAATCATTTAGTTGACCGACTCCGCCAAAATAACCTGTAATTGTTGCAGGTCCACCAAGATGAACATTCACAGGAGCACCATCTGGTCCAGGTGAAGTGCCTTTTGTATCAAGTGTTTCTACAAAAGAAGCATCAATTAACTGCATTGCAGCAGTCATTGCAAGTAAATCCCCATCTTCCTCTTGCTCTTTCATTTTCCTGACTCTTATGAATCTACCAGGCATCAAATCCTGTTTTTCAATTGCTCGTTTTGCTTCTGCAATAAAGAATGGGAAATACTGACAAGCACTTATTTCTAGTGTAACTGCCAAGGATTCATCGAATTTGACCTTATCAACTTCTGCCCCAAGGATTTTCTTTCGATAATCAGCAATACTGATGAATGCGTCTTTATCACGTTGTTCAACTAGCCAATTGAGATCCTTCACATACTCCGGGTTCTTCTTTTCTAATCTTGCTAAAATATTATCAAGATTGCCAGCTTCAACAGCTTTCTTATTTATTTCATCTACGCCACCGTATTTTTCCACGACAGCAAGTAGATCATCTATCACAGGATTGTTTTCTTTCACAAAAAAATCATTGATAGCTTTGAGCTTGTCCTCTGATATTAGTAATTTCTTCTTAATATTGGTCAATATATACACCCTAAAAATCTGATTGTTTGCAAAGATAGTTCTTTTTACTTCCTTTAAATTTTCCTCTTACAAAGAGAATTAAGAAATCAAGTGATTTGGGAATTACAATTAATCTACTAATTCTTCAGGGCAAACTATCTCATAATTATCCTCAGTATATTCACAAGGTATTTTTGACTTTATGAATTTCATATCAAAAATTTCTTGAAAATTTATATTATAATCGTCTTCTACTGCATATGATCTTAACCAAACATGGTCATCTAACTTAGTTAAAATGATTTTATCAATGAGTTCTTCTTTCTTTGATTTATTTTTATCAAATAATTCTCCGATTTTCTGATTGATTCTTCTTAATCCAAAGAAGAAGTTGCTTGCAAGTGGTTGAGTCATTAACTCATCTTTTACCTTCATTTTGAATTTCTCAAACTCATTTTCTTCAACAGGAGAAATTTGTTGTAGATTTGGAGGAACATACACAGTTGTATAAATTCTTGTATTCCAATTCTCACTGACCCTTTCAAGATCATAAACAATTTTTCGCTTTCTCCAGAAAAAGTATGGTCTAGTAGACCCACCATATCTTCCATTCTGGAGATAAGTTGTTCCCAGCCAATTTGATCTTTGGTAGATATGATCATGACCACAGAAGACCATATCAACGCCATATTTTCTGAAAAGTGGAGTTAAAAACGATTGTACTTTCTCATCATTGCCCCAGCTGAATCCTCTACCCCAGAATCCCAAACTCATAATTGCGGAATGCAAGAATACAAAACAGAATTGCGGAACATTCTCACCTTTATTTACTCTTTCTCGCCATTGCCTAAGATCATTTAGCAACCAATGCCATTGTTCTGAATTACATTCTAGCTCATATTTTCCCCAGCCTAAACCATTGCTATCAAGAAAAACTGCATGAACATTCCCTTGATCTATAGAGTACCAGTGTCCAGGCAAACAACCGTTTTTTGATACAGGATTTGTAATATATTTGTGCCAAAACCGACAATCCTCTTCTGAACCACCCAACACTTGTCCTTTTCTCTTTCCTCCGCAATAATAATCATGATTACCTATACTCGTTAGTAGTGGTACATGATTCCATAAAACAGAACATCTTTTGAACAGATCAGCCCAATATTCGCTATACGAGGCATTTTCCGTTAAATCACCAGTTGCTATCGATAATGAGTACCCCTCATCAAAAGTGACATGTCTTTCAGTAGCAGCGATACTTGAGAAAACTCTTGCCAGATCATTATTTCCTTTTATCACTTTTCTTTGAACTTTTCCTCGCATAAATCCACCTTTTCGCCCAGCATGTAAATCAGAGCTTACGGTCAAGAACAATGGTTTATTTTTCTGAGAAAGATTAAATGAGGTTCTAAAAGTAATGAATTTTGTTCCAGCAAATAATTTCTTGTCTGCTTTTCGATAACATTCAATTCGGTATTTGTATATTGTATTTGGTTTTAAATTATTCATTTGACCGATAAATAATGAATTTGCGGATTCTCTACGGTCTCTAATCAATTTTGAGATATGTCTTAATGGGTAAACTCCTACCAAGTTCCTTGCTTCATCTAGAACTACGATTTGACAAATTGCAATATCCTCTTTTTTTGAATTAAGGAATAAATGTAAAAGATTCTCATCTAAATACCCCCAATCTACATACATTTTTACAAGCATTTTACTATTATCTGTATCAATCCTTTGGAGATATATTTTATCTGGAACATACTCTAGAATATCTAAACTAAATTCAACATATTGTTGGTTTATGATAAGATCTTTTTTTATTAGGAATTTATTCTCAACCTCGAAAAGCAAGGGTGTAAATTCTTCTCTACTTTTCTCCTTTCTTTTCGGTTCTCTAAGAGGTATGCCTTGAAATATTGCTTGGGATAACATTGCAGGAAATAATAGTAACCTTATCTGTTGTCTTCGAGCGATTTTTCGATCTTTTTGCTTACCAAGGAATTTCTCACGTAGCTTCTGTTTTTTATATTTTTGTTTCTTCTTCGCTTCTAATCGTAATTTTATTTGATTATGATATTTATTAGAAACTCCATTTAATAGCTTCAGAATCAGTTTTTCATCTGATGTACTATCTGTAGTAGTGTTTTCATTTTCAGCCATTTGTAACACTCCAAATAGAAATTTATTTTTCTGTTCTAGATTCTAATTATTGAGCATTTTCTAACAAACTCAGATTCAAACATATCTCTCAAAGGTTTTCCATAATTAATTAAGACAAGTTTTCCTTTTGCAGTTGGATCTTTCAGATAACTCTTGAATTCATGATAGATTCTTAATTGCAAATGTACCTCTTTAATTATATCAAAATCGAATTTGTCAATGATAACTCCCATAGATTTTTCTTCTATTATAAATCCGGATGTTAAAGCTATTAATTGATCTTTTATTGAGGGGAATTGGGCCATTTTACCATCAATAGTCGTTAAAGCAGTCAACAATTCTTTGAATAGAATATAGGAATAATTTTCTTTTTTCGCTAATCTTCGATAGGAGATTTTTTGGTATTCTGTTCCCTCCTCTCCTGTGACAAAAACAAGTTTACTTGTTGCTCTATTTATTCGAGTGTTTAGTTCCTCTAAATCTATTGTCATCCAATCACCCGATTCTTACACTCGATATTTTAAAGAGGGAAAGAGGTTATTGTGAATGATTTTCTTATTCCTCAGATTCCTCTTGCTTCTTATCTTCATGTTTATGATAATAATAACTATAACCTTTCACAAGGTCCCAGAAATTCTGATTGTTTACATCCACATGTAATAAATTTTTGAACGTATCCATGGCAAAATCGTAATTTCTCAGAGCCAATTCATTGAATCCTTTATAGTAAAGCACAACTGGATCATCAGGCGAGAGATTAAATGCGAATAGGAAATATTCTTCGGCTCTTTGCAAATTTCCTAGATAGTGATGACAAATGGCGACAAAATAAGGGATATTGAAATTACTCTCTTTTATAACATCAGTGTTGAAATTCAACATTATTCCATCAAATATTTGCAGTGCTTTGTTGAAGTCGTTTTGCTCAAATTCTAATAAGCCTTCATAATAGATACTTGGAAGGAATTCCTTATTTATTTTAGTTGCTTTCTTGAAATTCTTTATAGCATCCTTTTTCTTACTTTGAAGCATTTTAGTATAACCAAGATAGTACCAACCAAAGTGACTTTTTGGATATTGCTTAGAGAAATCGCCAAAGCACTCTAACGCAGATTCTAATTTACTTTGTTCAATATATGAAATTCCGTCTAATAACAGAGAATCGTCTACGCCTTCTGCTAATTTTTCTTTCTTTAGAGTTTTTGGTTTTGAAGTAGCTTTCTTTTTGCTTGGGGCTGCTTTTTTAGCAGCAGTTTTCTTATTTGCAGGTTTTTTCTTCTCTTTTGTGTCTACTTTCTTTTTTGTAGTTTTCTTCTTTTTACTCATGATTAATTATACGCTCCAAGCAATTTAATCTGTTAAATATTTTTAATTAAAATCGGAGTATTTCCTTTAAAACGAATAGTGGTTGTAATAATTAAACGTTTTGAAAGAGCATTTGTGATTGGCGAAACTTTACCTCGGTTTTTATGTTTTCACTTATTCTTTTATCTTTTACAATGTTACAAAAGGATGTTAATAATATTCAATTTTTCTTTCTTAGTCATTGGCTTATTTCCAACATTTAAGTATAAATTTTTTGATTTTAGCTATTAATAAAAATGATTTCTGGAAAAAATATATTATAAGCTAATGAAATTAGACATTAACAGATATATGTAATAAACACCTTACAGGATGAAATTTTCCGGGGGAAAAGTGATGCCAGTAATAACTGAAAACACAGTCATGGAATTTTACTTAAATTTAGTTAAGGAAGATCGTGTTCAATTCCTAATTAAACAGAAGGAACTAAAAAAAATTATAATCAAGGATATCAAAAAATTACAAAAAGAATCCGATATTCATGATAAAATAAAAACAGCGAAGGATCTTTGGAAAGCCTTATTTGAAGCTGCAATGACATACATAGACCCTGATAAGCATGGTTTTGATAAGTTGTTTAAATATTTCAATCAATTTGTGGAATTTGAGGAATTAATATTTGCTTCAGATTCATTTTATAGAGATCATACTTTACATTGTTTATGGGTTTATTTCTTGGGAGAATACGTTTTTCACAATCCTGAATTTTCCTCTTTATTTATTAATAAAGAAAGAGAAATAAAAAATACCTCAAAATTTAGAGAGGTTCTTTTATCTCTAGAACAACCAAATATTTTTGGTAATTTCATTAGACAATTAGATAATATAATTGGTATTCTCGAATTAGATGATTCGATTCGATGTGTTATTGCACTTGCCCACGATTTGGGTTATCCTCTAAAGAAAATAGATAAGATCAATACTGAAATTGGTAAACTTCTTCCATTTTTCGCAATATCAGAATTTAGTAAATTTGCTTTTGAGTATGAAAATATCCAACAATTTTTCTTAGAAAACTTCTTACAATTAATTTCAGATGACATTGGTATGACCGTTGATAGCAGTGGTCTAGAATTCGATGAACAGCAATTAATTGCTACATATTATAATCGAATTGGTCAGATTTCTTCTATGATAGAACAAGAAATTGAACCTGATTCACAAATAATCCAGGAACTCAAGGATTCTTTAGATGGAATTCCTGAGAAAGAAAAATATTTACTAAGAAAAATCTTTTTCGGGAAAGGAAAAATCGACAGGTCAATGTCTCAAGTTCTGAGATATGCAAATGATTTTGAAGAGTATAAACACGGAATAATGAGCTCCTATTTATTAATGAAATTGTTGAATTCATTTTCAAATATCCAAATTACTTATAGTAATCCTAATGATTTACCATTGGAAGATCTAGATTTCGCGACTATTTATGGTAAAATGAAGATTCTAAAAGCGATGGCTGACCATACAAGTTCAGGATATCAAATTACGGATTTTGATAATTACTCCGCCCAACTTATTCTCATTGATGAAATAGAGGAATTTTCAAGAATCTCTCGAGCAAATCAATATCGTACATTTGTAAATCAATTCTGCAAATGTGAATTAGATATGAGCGGTAAGTGCATTTGTATAGATTTCATATTTGATGATGATAACATAGATGACCTTGATCCATCCATAGCATTTAAGGACAAATGTCGACGATTCATTAGTGTTTTCGACATACCAAATTTAACAGACAACATTAGTATAAGATTTCGATGCATAGCTAAACTCAAAAAAGACAAAAAAATCTATGAATTACAACTTTCCAGAAATCATGTGAAAATATCGATTAATGATGTAGAAGAAAAAGACATCAATAAATACTTGAAAACTAAAGAATTCACTCGAGATAATTATAAAAAAATAAGATGATTAAGGACGAATCCATTCTTCATTAATCATCAGTTTTCTTTTCTTATAAACTACAATGCTTCCACCAATAAATGATAATACAATGAATAACTCTGTATTTGTTACTATCAACATCACCGAGGAAAGAAAAATAGAGAGGGGATATTATCCCATCCAAATTTTTGCGAGATAGAGTATGACTTCAGCAGATTTTTGTAAAGCTGGGATAGGAATGTATTCCTTTAATGAATGGAAAAGAACTCCGCCAGCAAAAAGATTTGGTGTAGGTATTCCTCGAGCACTCAATCTCGCTCCATCAGTCCCACCTCGAATAAGTGTTTGATGGAGTTCTATGTCTGCCATCTTAATTGCCTCTGCAGCTTTCTGGATTACTTCAGGGTGTTCTTCTAGATAGACTAGCATATTTTCATATGAATGTTGGAAATCTAGTTGAATCTTTAAGCCGGGATACTTTTCTTCGAATGAAACTTTGAGTTTCTCAAGATTCTTCATTCTTTTTTCGTTGTTTTCCTTTTTGAAATCTCTCAGAATGAATACTGTTTTCGCTTTTACACAGTCCCCCTCCATTTTGTATAGATGATAAAATCCTTCTCTCTTCTCAGTATGCTGAGGTGTTTCTGCTTCTGGAATCTGTGCTACAAATCTCGAAGCGATTTCTATAGCATTCACCATGATATTTTTCGCGTAACCAGGATGCGTACTTATTCCTTTGAAAGTAATGGTAGCTTTCCATGCATCAAAACATTCAAT
>DAOVPS010000198.1:0-5382 GCA_030629105.1 Candidatus Heimdallarchaeota archaeon | reverse complement strand
GGTAAAGAAATGGTTGGATTTTTAACTTCCAGAGTTTTGGACGAAGAAGAAGACGGTATAAAAATAGCTAGTCTAACCCCTCCCTCTGTTCTTGCAGGACATGAAGAAGCAGAGAAGTTGCTTTTCAAGAAAGCAATTGAGATATTGAAGAAAAAAGGAGCGAAGAAGGTTCGTTCAAATTTTGGTGTTATTACTCAGCAGGATGCAGAGATCGCGAAGAAATGGGGTTACAAACTCAAACAAACTTCTTATTTTCTTTACAATATTAATTTGGATGATATTAATCCGGATGAATCTGCAGAAGAAGTAATAAAATTCGAATATGAGAAACACCAACAATCTTGTGTGAAAATTCTTTCTGCTGAATATGGACGAGACGAAGAATGGGTTAATAATCTCTATGAGCGTATGAAAGCTGACACCACAACTGTACGAAAGCAATGGGTTATTTTAGAAGACGGAGAAATCAAAGGATATACTGGATTGATGTTAAATCCTATTAATCTTTCAGATGGAAGAGTAATGGTAACTTACGCTGCTAATGAGGACTATATGAAAAAATTGCTTATTAAACTCCGCAAAACAAAGGATAAGAAAAACCTCACAAGAATCCTAGCTGGTTACACTGAAGAAGGCGATGTTAAAGAAGCCAAATATAAGCCAATCAAATTCGAATTACTTGGCACAGCTGGTCAATTTGAAATGGATCTCTAATTTATGCTTTTTATCTTCACGTTTTTTTTCTCGTGAAGATTATCCTCTTTTTTTACTTATAATCTTCTCTCACTGGATGGAAAACATCTATTATGAAACAATCAGTAATGGCTTTTCCTGCATGAGGTACATTTGATGGAATCACTACAGGTGTTCCTGGTGTTAATGTTCTAGTTTCACCATCTACTGTTAATTCGAATGTTCCCTCAATCAGATTCGCTACTTGTTCGTGAACATGTTTATGATCAGGTAATGAGCTTCCTGCAGTTATTTTCCAGTAAGCAAAAGTCATATTTTCTGTATGAACAAATTTAGCTTTTAATCCTGGTACTATTTCTTTCTCTTCTATTTGGTCTAAATCAATGAATGGCATAACAATCACATTATTCTAATTCGTTTTTACTTTTTCGATTATCTTCTTTAATAACTCTTCTTTCTGAGTTAGCTCAATTTCTACTTTTCTTCTATAACTTGCCATAGCCAGAGTATAATTTTCTATTCTTTTTAATGTCAGATAGATTGTTTTGTTCTTGTGTTGACAAATTGGTTCTCCATTTTCATTGAGACTTATTTTGAAATCATACATATTACCTGAACGCAGTACAATTCTTAGCGCTCTTTTTTGAGCATATAATTCTGGAATAATTCTTATTCGTTCTTCTTCGTCCAATTTCTCGAATTCTTCTATCTCTTCTGGATGAAGAAAAGCTCTAATAAACTCAGGTTCTCGAGATAATTTGTCTTTGAGTAGATTATTACTAACGACCTCTAACCAAGCTAGTTTCGGTATTTTGTAGAGCATTCTAATTTGATGCGAACGTATTCTCTCAAGTATGTTTGTTGTTTCCCCTAAATTTATTTCAATTGTTTGAAAATCAAATGCTTTTACCACAACTTCTCCTTTCTTTGTCACTAATTGAAAATCAAATAATCCTCCTTTTTCTACATCTCCTTTTTTCTGACCGATTATGTAATATGGCTCTTTTTTAGTTTTATAAAAAATTAATTGGCCAATTTTACTTGGCAACCCCGCTCGTCCACAATCAATAAAATCCATTAATCCTAGTGCTTGAAAGCATGCTTCAATAGAACGTGGATTGATTAAGAATTCTTTGTGCTTCCAACTCATTAATGACTTCTTCTTGAGTTTAGATATGGCTAAAATATTCTCTTCTATATGATTTATTTCTGTAAGCACGTGAAGTAAAAGACCATGCGGTAAGATCTCGTAAATGAATTGCTTGTTTAATAAAGGCATTTTCTTTTCAGGGGGTGGCTTAATTGTTTCTTTATCTCTTTGACCGAACGTAATATTTGATTTGAAATGGAGTTTTAATTTATCAGTGACCTTTCCATCCTTAATTACTCTAGATGAAATTACTGCTTTTGCTGAATTATCTTTGAATTCAATATCTGTTTGTATTTCCAGCGGTAAATTCTCTTTTAATCTAATAGCTGATTTAAACTCTACATTTTCAAATCTCACAATTTCTTTTTCTGGTTGTAAGAATTTGACTAGTTCTGCAAAGAATTCTAATCCCATTACCCCGGGAAGAAAGGGAATATTGTTGAATTGATGATGATCTAAATATCGATCACCTTCAATAGTCAAAACTCTTTTACTTGTAAATGAATTGTCATTATTCTTAGTCACATCTCCAATCATTGGGAATAACTTCTTATCTACAAATAAATTGGATTCATCTTTCTTCATGAGAATTTAC
Organism: Candidatus Heimdallarchaeota archaeon; assembly: GCA_030629105.1. Taxonomy (GTDB): domain Archaea; phylum Asgardarchaeota; class Heimdallarchaeia; order JABLTI01; family JABLTI01; genus JABLTI01. Next base: position 2,944 of record DAOVPS010000198.1, on the reverse strand, counting down.
TGCCATTGTTTTTGTAGAAATATATTCCTTATTTGCTTAATTTAAATGAAGTGGTCACAAGTTTTACATGAAAATAATTAAAAAAGAGAGCACCTTTAGATTTGTGAGTAGTGGAAAAGATGTCTAAGAAAGAACCTATGAACAATGAACAAAAATACGAAACTATGAAATCGATATTTGATAGCAACCATCAATTAATCACCTTAGCAGATAATAAAGCAACAGCCATTCTCACCATTAATGGAATAATGCTTACTGTTGTTCTTGCTATGGTGGGCTTACTTGGAAGTATTTTCGATATTGAGAACAAAGTGAATATAGCTACCATTGTCTTTTTCGTTGCTTATTTAATATCTTGCTTAACCAGTATTGCCTTCAGTATTTTTACGATTTTACCATACCAAAAAACTGGGATTCCAGATCCAGGTCATGTTTTCTATTATATTAATATTTTAGATCATAGTAACAAAGATGATTATCTAGCTGCTTTAAGGAAGGTTATCAATGATTTTTCTTTAGTTGAAGAAGAATTCTCAGAACAAATATATGCTATCTCTGTTGTAAATCTGCGAAAATACAAGAATGTTAAGTGGTGTATTTGGACCTTATTTATCTCCTTAATTCTCGTTGGTATCTTTTTGTTGTTAACGATTTTAGGTTGAAAACAATACTAGCTCACGATAAATCATCTCAGACAAAATGAGGGTATGTTTTTATAATTCAGCAAGCATATCTCTTTCTAAGTGATTTCTATGACTTCTGATTATGAAGTATTAATGACTGCAAAAAGAGTAAAACTACAGAAGCTTCTGCGAATTCTAATTTGGCTAATTCCAATTATCGTAACGATCACTATTGGATTGTGCTGGGTGTTTTATCCAGAACGTTATGATTTCTTCCAAGAATTCATTAGTGCATTAGGTGGAAGATTAAGCCAAGAGGGTCATGTTAATACTACTTCTTCAATTATCTTTTCTGTTGGTTTCGCTATTTGTGGATTAGATACTTTGGCAATAACAATCATATATTTTCTATTTCCAGCTCTTCGATTCAATATAGCCAAAGGTGCTTTTAGTTTGTTGCTAACTATTGGTGCGGTAGGTATTGCTATACCTGGAATTAACTCAACACTACGCATTATTCATGGTACTGGTGCTTTTATCTTCATTTTAGGCTTCACATTTTTCAATTTCTACGCACAGATATATCGTTTCGTCACAAAACATCGTCCTAAACGACCGGAAAGAACTTGGGATTTTTATGCAGATATTGTTATAACTGGTTTAGTTTTTGGAGCTTTTCTGATTTTCATACTATTTTATGTTCTTGAGAGAGTGGCATCCGGAAACGTCCCTGTCTATTTAGCTGAACTTGGTCAGAAACTCTTGTTGATAATCGATTTCACAGCAGTCTATTTCCTTGATGTAGAAGACATGTGAACTTGGCAAAGTTTCTTGCTCCTTTTTTCTTTTTTTCATATTTAATTTCTAAGTGAAATTCTTTATATTTCCTAAACATCTAGAGTCATGTGAAATTCATGTCAGTAATTGATGAAGTTATTCAGAAACCAGAGATAAGAGCAAAAAAAACAATTCGGATATTATATTGGATATTCGCTTCTGTTATGTTGCTAACTGTTGCATACGCATGGATATGGTATCCCGAACCGTACGAGTTCTTTCAAGAATTTATCAGTAATCTTGGTGCTCGAGTAAGCGAACATGAAACTCTTCCAAATGACATCTCATCATTAATTATATCCGTTGGATTTGGAATCTGCGCTCTAACTTCATTAATAGTTGCTATAATTTACCTTTTCAAACCAAAATTAAAATTCAACTATTGGAAAAGCTTCTTGAATTTCATTATGTTTATCGGAGCAATTGGTGTTGGAATTCCTAAAGATCAACCAATAATTCATCCTCTTCATGGTATAGGGGCGGCTCTATTCATGGTAGTTTTTGGATTTCTGAATTTTGTTCATCAAAGACTTCGTTTTACTAGAAAATACAAACCAGCTACTATTGAAAGAACAATGGATTTCTACTTGGATTCAGTAATATCTGTTGTCGTTTTTGTAGTATTAGTTTTTTTCATAGTTTTTTATGCCCTTGGTAAATTATTAGATGTTAATGCTCTGAAAATATTTGCTACAACATATCAGAAGATTGCATTGCTTGTTAATTTCTTCGCAATCTTAATCCTTGATCTTGATGATATCTGAAATATCTTCTTCACCCTTAGAGTATTCGAAAACAACAAATAATTGAAACGGTTTAGTAATAACCTACTTTCCTTTTTCTAGAAAATTGGTTATTACTTCTGCGGCTTTATCAGAATGCAAAGTTTCATCATCAATCATATCAATGTATTGCCCATTCTTTACTCGCTCTGTTATTGTTTTCGCTTGTTGTATAGGATGAATGGTATCGTCATTTGTTCCTAAAATAAGAGCGGGAACTTCAACCTTTGGTAAATCATCAAGAATATTTAGAGTAACTGAACTTAATAATCCTACACGGAGCTTCTCAATATTAGCAGTTCTGATTCTATTCACAGATCTTTTGTAGAAATGAGGGTTTTCTTTTCTTTGTTTTCGCATCAAAATTGGAGCAAACATCCGAACAAATATTATTATTAGTCTGAATTGTATTGGCTTTTTTGCAAGTTTAATGAATCTGCCAAGAGGTGTTGAGACATAAACTGCTTGGAGGAGTGCAATTTTATCAGGTAGAAGATCTTTTACTTTCTGGTCTATAATATGTTTTAAAATTATTGTTGATCCGAGTGAGTTCCCTGCCATTGCAAAAGGTTTTGGTATTTTTAATTCCATCAGAACATCAGTTAAATCAGCAATTAATCCTTCAGTATTGAATCGAGGATCATTTGCTTTAGATGTTGAGGAATTTTTCTCTCGAGTCTCAAAAATGTAGACAAGATACCC
>DAOVPS010000121.1:0-9942 GCA_030629105.1 Candidatus Heimdallarchaeota archaeon | reverse complement strand
GTCAATAATCTGCTGATCTCATGATTACTTGGAAAGGACTTGTAAGAAATCTTGGCAACTGAATCAGAAAAAGAAGTACTAAAAAAAGCATCTCCATTTTCACTCGAAAGTATGCATTTAGATTTCTGTGATTCATGTCTCTATTCCTGGTGCCTTCTTAAAAAGAAAGTGATTTATTGCTCATTACGATATCGAGGGGAAATTGGATTTGTTTGCACAACAAATTCATGTAAAATTAAATAAAAAAGCTTGAATTTTCTGCCCAAAAAACTGATTATCCTACTTCTAAGGTAATACTGTCATATTCTCGGCATATTAGCAACTTAATAAGTCTAGATTAGAGCATTTGTTTACTTGGATGACCATTTAAAGGACCGAGGTAGAATTGGCAATTATAGAGACGCCCAAAAAACAACTAATTAGAGATAAATCGTTTAAAAGCAAACAATCTTCTATTTTTTGCACGGACTGTGTTATAGACTGGTGCAAAATACGAAACAAGGTTAGTTATTGCTCTCAGAAATACAGAGGTACAGGATGCTACAGCTGCTCTGACACAAAGTGCTCAGTTAAGAAAATTGCTGGATCCTAAACATCTCTTTTTTTCTTATACTCCCTATTCACATTGCATTAAGCAACATATTGAACATGTCATTATCAATTGATTCGAGTTCATCTTTTATTGTGTATTGCTTTTCAATTAATTTCCTAAATTGTTGGAGTTTTTCTTTAGAACAATCCCCTTCCTTAATCATGGCAAAAGAATCATTTACTAAAAGCTCTAGACCATTTAAATCTGTGAATCTAAGTCGAACTATGTCACTAGCCTCTACATCTATTCCTACAATCTCGAAACCTGCATTTGTTAATTTCTCTGTAAGTGTAATTATTTTTTCTTTCATTTTGTCACCTCGTAATTATTGGATCAAAGTGTTAATCTTTAAAGTTCAATTTTCAATAATTTGTTTTCAAATGATAAAATTGATCAACCATAAATGAGTGGTCAATTTAACGTAAAATTTTGTTCTTTAAAAACCTCTACTATCAGTAAACTATGTTTGACTTTTAATCTTTTATGGAAAAATTCTCCGCATATAGTTATAATCATTTTTTAGTGAATTCTATCCCTTATTAAGCATATGTATTAAGAATTTAATTAACTAATTCTCAAAAATCAATGTCTTAATGACTACCGGCACTACTTGTTTACTGGCCATGGGTTCGCCTATGTCAATAAAATCTCCTTCTCTTAAGCCAAGTTCGTCGATAGATATGATATTCGTTTTCAATTCTGTTTCTCTTTTCATCACATTACCCACACTATTTCCGATATCATCATTGAAAACTAGAATCAAAGGCATCTCCTTCTTAACAATTGTAGGAACTGCTGTAACAATTCCTTTTGCAAAGGATTTGAGTCGTTCATAAGATAAGCCAATTGTTTTATGGAAAGACAAGGCAACTGGCGCTTCCCCTTCCTTCATATCAATTCTTTTGTAAGCCATATCAATTGCATGTTTGATTTCTTCTTCAGATGGGCTTTCTTGAGGGAGATAAGGCACCACAACAGGGATATTTCTTATTGGAAATTCATTATCATCAGTTACTAAGGTTGTTGCACCACTAACCTGTAAAGAATATTGACCTGCCCCAATAACTGTCGCACGAATTAATTCTAGAGGTTCATGTAATTTGAGTTTACTTTTCTGGCTTTGCTTCTTGATTTCTTTAGCAACTTCCTTCCCTATATCATTATAATATTCTTTGGTTTTACCATAAATGTATTCAGCGACTCCACCAGAAAAGGAAAAGAGATCTACTTTTCCATCAAAAGTCAATAAAGGAGTCATCATAATTTTCATTGTTACTTGAGAAATGTTGTCTTGCTTAGTTATGACCTCAATTAGAGCTTTTACTAATCCCTTTGCTATTTGTTCTTTATTTTCTTTTGAAATAGGTTTTCCAATTTCTACTATTATACCAAGATCGTTTGCAACAAGTTGTGCTGCAGGTTCTATTTTCTCAACAATGTAGTCGGAACCAGTAGTAACCAATAACCTTCCGCCAACATTTATACAAGCAGTATCTATGATATCTCCATCAGGAGAAATAACAGCAATATTTGAAGTTCCACCACCTGTATCAATATTCATAATGGTTTTTTTCAATTTCTTTGCTTGAGTTACAGCACCACTACCCATAGCTGCAATGACTGATTCAAAATTTGGTCCTGCTGTTGCTGCAACAAATTTGCCTGCCTCAGCAGCTAGTAAACTTACAATTTTTTCAGCATTCTTCTTTTTTGCAGTTTCCCCGGTTACAATAACTGCTCCAGTATCTATATCTGTTTTAGTAATTCCTGCACTAGTGAATTCCTTTTGAAATATCTTGGATAATTCATCGAAATCAATAGTTTCCTTATCGATAAGAGGAGTCAAGTAAATATTCCCGCGATAAAGGATTTTACGATTAACAATCTCAAATTTCTTTGAGGATCGACTCATTTGCTTAACAAGATGTAATTTTGAGAAAACCATGTGTGATGTTGTAGTGCCAACATCTATGCCTACAGAAGTAATAAACAGCTCTTGAACAGTCATAATCCGTTTAATTATTAAATCAATTTTTATCCTTTTCTAATAATATTGAATTTAAAAAAACTGTTTGCCGGGTCTAGGAGCTCATATTTCAAGATAATGAGTGCTTATTTCCCTAAGCCCATTTCTTTTACCATTTCTTTCTCGTTTTTATATCCTTGATTTTTAGCGATTCTTTCGAGAGTACTCTTAATCTTTTCTTGAACTTCAAGATCGGATTCTGTTTCTAAAGTCTCAAGAAGAACTTGTACACATTTCTTAGTTTTTGGGACGAGTTGTCCAACTGATAATGCTGCTGTTTTTCTCACACGGACACTTTCATCATCTTTTAAAACATCAAGTAATGTATTTGCTGCTTTTTTGTACTGCATGAATCCAAGAGATAAACATGACCAGTAACGCACAGTTTCATCTTCATCCGTTAATAATTCAAGGAAAATTTCTGCTGCTCTTTTATCTCCTATTTCTCCTAATGCATAAGCTATTGCTCTACGACTTTCTACATTCTGACTCTTTTGCAAGAAACTTATCAGTGGTTCAACTGCAATTGGATCCTTTAATCTTCCCAATGCTGTTGCGGTTTTCACTGAAACACCAATTCCATTGTCATTTTCTAAAGCAAAAATTAAATCTGGAACTACACGTTTTTCTCCAATTAAACCTAAAGCTTCTGCTGCTTGGCCTCTAACCCAAGCTTCTTTGTCATCCTTTAGAATTTTCAATAATGGATCTATTGCTTTCGAATCCCCTATCATCCCTAGCGCCTGGGCTACATTTTCTCGAATCTCTCCATCCTTATTATCGAGCATTCCTAATAAATCATCTAGAGCCTGTGTTGCCTTTAGCATACCAAGGGCATTAGCTACTTCAATTACAATAGATGGATCTTTTGATGTTTTTAGTGCCTTTATTAGGGTAGGTATCGCAGTTGGGTCCCCTATATTACCTAAAGCTTTTGCTGAACTTTTCCTTAAGATTGTTAAATGATCTTTTAGCAAGATATCATGTAGCAACTTAATACTTTGAGTTGCTTTTCCTTTCCCAAGAACCTTAATTGCATCCCTTCGTATTTTCCAATCAGAATCATTTTTAGCTATCTCTAATAAAAATCCTTGAACAGCTTCTTTTTCTTTCTCTAATGAATCTAATAATTCAGTTTCTTTCTTATTTAGTAATAAAAGCCTAATCTCATCATTAGTAGTCAATTTTTCATCCCCATGAATTAGTAAGGAAATTATAATGTCTGTTAGTACATCGTTTCTCAAATGCTAATAATCGATTAATTTAACAAAATCTGTTAAATTCAACAACTTCACATAATTCTAAGCTATTTTTGAATTAACAATTAACTAACCCTTTTTCATCTTTTCTATTTCAAGGAGAAAAACAATGAAATGTTATAACAGAGCAATTCCTTAAAAATAGAAAATAAGTGTAAAACGCAAGGTGTAACTAATGGAAGTCTTAGTTTGTGGAAATTACGAAGGATCAAAGTTAGCAGCAGACTCGAAAGGAATCGCAATTGTAGTCGATGTTCTAAGAGCAAGTACCACTATTCCTGTGGCAATGGCTAAAGGCATTGAGATATTTTATGTGGCGAAAGAAGTCGAAGATGTCCGATTAACACAAACAGAATTAGACACACTAATTATTGGTGAAAGAGGGTGTGTAAAACTTTCAGGTTTTGATTTTGGTAATAGTCCTGTGGAAATGTCTACTCAAACAGAATTCAGAAAAAATATTTCCGCATTTACTTCCTCAACTGGCTCTAAAAGAGTGGTAGAAGCCATTGGCTCACAGATAACAATAATTGGTTCAATCATTAATGCAAAAGCTGTGGCGGAAAAAGTGATTGAACTTTCAAAACAATTATCTGAAGAATTGAAAGTTGTTATAATCCCAACGTTTACACATGGATCTCTTATTGAAAATGAAAATACCGAAGATCAAATAGGTTCTCTTTTAATTGCACGAGAGTTTTTAAGAGCAGGTGTTGAACTTTCAACAGAGCTTAAAGAAGAAATTTCTTTTCTAGAGCAAAAAATGAGTAAACAGTCACTTACTAAAATTCTTGAAGAAACAGAACATGGCAAGAAACTCATAAATTTAAAGTTTAAACATGACATTGAATTCTGCAGCCGACTAAATGAGTTCACTCAAATTCCAATATCAAGAAATGACGTTTTTGCATTATCAAATGGAAATAATGTTGTAAAATTAATTTTAGAGAAATAACGAAAATAAAGAAAAAAGGGATATTTTGCTATTTTAGCTTTGGATCCAAAGCATCCCTTAAAGCATCACCCAAAAGGTTGAAGCCTAACATCGTTATGAAAATCATTAAAGCAGGAAACGTCGGCATCCACCAATAGGTTAACAAGACATCTCTGTAAGCAGCAAGATCATCGCCCCAAGAAACTGCAGTAGGATCACCAAACCCAAAGAATGCAAGTCCAGTAATACTCATAATTGTGCCTGCAATGCCAAGACTTGTAATAATGATAATTGGGGATAAAGCATTTGGTAAGATATGTCTGAAAACTATCCGAGTATCCTTAGCACCTAAAGCACGTTCCGCTTCTACAAATTCACGAGCTTTAAGACTTAGGACAGTGCTTCTAACAATTAAACTAATACCACCCCATTGTATTAAACCTAAAATAGTTAGAACAATAATATAGTAAGCTCCTTCGAACTTGAAAAATCCAATGTCCCTGAAAAGTGATACAGCAAAAATGAATAATATAAAATCTGGCAAACCAATAATAACTTCATTTAATCTCTGAATAATGTCATCGAATAATCCACCATAGAATCCTGATATTGCCCCAACAATTGTACCAATTATAGTAGAGAAGACTTGTCCCACTACACCTAAAGTCAAAGAAAGTGGAGTGCCAAAAATCATTCTAGAAAAGATGTCATGACCTAAAGAATCAGTACCAAAAGGATATTGGGCATTGGGTGGAGTAATTTCATCACCTACGAGAATATGTTTTGGATGGGCAATTAATCGTAAGTACTTATCTGTCCCCGGAATCCATATCTCAATAAAATAATTGTGGAAATCCCAAGGATCACCAGTAGGATTATTCAGCCCAAGTAAAGCATCATATTGTAGTATAAGAAATGCAACAACACCAATGACTACTAGCGCAATAACTAAGCCAAAACCGAACATTCCGAGGGAATCCTTTCTCATTCTCCTATAAGTAATAGACCAAAGATTGGAACCTTCTACAAGCTTTAAGGTCTCGAGAATTTCTACTTCACGATCAGAATGTTTTGTTAGTGACTCTTGTTGTGATGACGATGCCATATAAACGAACCCGCTTTATCACCAATTTAATGTGCGGTAACATCCTAAACACTTTAACTCTTATCTAAAAGCATATCGCTTCGTATGAGTATATAAGTAGTAGATTATCTAGGGAGATTTTTTATGCTAAAAAAGAATAAAATAACTAGGTAAAGAAAAAATGTCAACATACTTCAAATTCTTCTTTGTAAAAGCAGTAGGAAATGGTTCATTATTTGTCGGACCAAAATATTCTGTCCTAGAAGACTCGAAAGAAAAAGAAGAATTAATGCTGCAAACACACAAGACATTAAAGGATGCAGCAATTGACGTATCCCGGGTAATGGAAGATGAGGATTATGGAGAGTTGAGATTTTATATCAATAATAAACTAGAAAAAGCCTTAGAAATACTACGTGAAATAGATGAAGAATTTTGAAAAGAAGAATTGGCGCCGGCAACAGGATTTGAACCTGTGGCCACTCGGTTAACAGCCGAGAGCTCTACCGCTGAGCTATGCCGGCATTTTATGCATTTTATCTCCCTTCAAACTTATTTTATATTCTTTTTGGTTGATATGTGAAAGGTAAAAATTTTCGATTTCAATGATTTTTTACTTCTTCCTCCTTAACTTTGTTTTACCGTTAAAATAGCAAATGCTTATTATTTTTTAAAAGCACTGTTTTGTAATTCACACTAATGTGAATTATTCCTATCTATTACTATCTGTATGGAGCTATAGAAAAACAATGGTTAAATTAGATAAGATTGGGTTCTTCTCAGCATTACTTGGAGGACTCTTTGGCGTAGTAGCTGGTATTTTGGGCTTCGTAGGCATTACTATCTTTACCCCTTGGTATCTTGGTGGTAACGGTTTACTTGGCTGGCTTATTGATCCAACTTTTACAAGTATTATTTGGCCAATAATATTCATTGCTTTATGTGGAATTGCTCTTATTATAGGTGCGACAAAATCATTCTTTGGTATTCTAGAATTTGATCTAATTATTTGGGGAATTATTCTAGTAATAATTGGCGCACTTGTTTGGGGCATCGCAGGTTGGTTAATTCTAATAGGTGGTATCCTAGTTATTGTAGGCAAATTCCTGGATTAATAATCTTTGAAATCAATTTTTTGATTTCTCTTTTTCCTTTTTTTTTCTAATTTCATCTTAGTGGTGCAAATCAAACAGAAAGTTTTTAGTAAAAATTAAATTACTAAATTAGAAACTATATTGATTGTTTCCCTTGGTGGATAATTAATGCCTGATAATGAACCTCTTGACGAAGATAGACAAAGTATCTCTCCCATTTCAGAGATAGTTGACTTATCTCGAGATGAACAAGAGGAGGATTTGTCAGATAGTGCCTTAGAAGAAATTCCTGAAAAAGAAAAGCTCTATGGCAGATCTGTTTTATCAAATTTCAGTTTTGGGATGGTTGACCCATTTCTAACCACAATTGCAGTTGATATGGGAATTTCTGGAAGCCAAATGGGTTGGTTGAGAGCAATCACGAATCTTCTTGGAAATTTTGTACAGCCAGTCTTTGGTTTCTTGTCTGACACAATACAGAGACGTACGATTTTCGTTGCCCTTTCAAATATTCTTTACTCAAGTGTTTGGATATTATTGTTGTTTGTTAATCAAATATGGATGATTATCTTAATGGCTGGGATAATCTCATTAGTTGTATCAATGGGGACTCCAGCTTGGACAGCTTTACTTGGGGAAGTAGTGCCTTCGAAAATAAGAGGGAAAATAATTGCTAAAGTTAATTGGTTTTCCCAGTTTTCATTTATTGCTTCAACGATTCTGGGTGGAATTATCCTAAATTATGTTATTGGAAATTTCTCTATAGGTTCTCGCACGATTGAACTTAATATGCTTTTAACTATCTCTATAGGATTACTTGCAGGTTTAATATCCGCGATAATCATCATAACTTTCAAAGAAAAGAAAGCACGTGATAGAGGAAAAAGACTTAACGCTTTACTCGATGAGAAAAATCAAAAATTATTGTTAAGATCAGATATGCAATTTGATGACGGTCCTTGTGTAATCCAAGAAGATCTCATTATTGATAAAGATCCTCAAAGTATAACAGCTTTTAGTCAAGAGATAATTTGTGTCTCTTCAGATGATCAAACCAAGAAATCTTTAACTTTGGATTCAACAAAAGATAAACTTCATACTCAAAAACCATTTTCTCAAAGAGTAACTATGATGTTAAAGGATAAAGATTTCATTAAATTTACAGTAATTTTTGGCATTCAATCGTTTTTCATGTCTTATTGTTGGCCTCTTTTCCCAATTAGACAACGAAGTGATATAGCAGCAAATTTCTTTGAAATAGCTATTTTCTCTGTTGTTATGAGTGTGGCTTTCCTACTAACAATTCGTTATGCGGGAAGGATTTCTGATTTAATAGGCAGGAAACCTCAAATGTTCTTTAATCGATTAATACTAATTACTATGCCACTTAGTTATATGTTCGCAAGTCAAGTTTGGCATATAATACTCATTCATGCAGTAATTTGTATACCCCTCGGATTGAATTCAGCTGTAATGCAAGCATATCTTATTGATGTTACACCAGAAGAAGATCGGAGTACGTATGTTGGTTTTTATAATATGTTTTTTGGACTTTTCCTTTTCTTAGGATCACTCGCTGGTGGTTACATGGCTGATTTCTTGATGGGAGAAATAACAATTTTCGGCTTTACACCCGCTTTCGCTCAATTCAAAGCTATAACAATTGCCTTTTCAGTTGGATTTGTTGGTCGAATATTAACAGCGATACCGTTTCTGTTTCTCAAAGATGTGAAATCATTTCCCCATAAATTAAAAGATCTGCCAAGATTGGTATTAAAAAGTAAAAAGCTCTTTGCATTAATTGCATTAGTATCCATTTTCTTTGGTGGCATTTTCATATATGTAGGTCTTACGGGATTCGTTTAGTTGAATTCACAGCAGCTTAGCTAATGTTTGCCGTGAAAATAAGCTATTTTAATACTAAATCTAAGTACTATTTGGATATTAGATAAGGTTCTAATTGTCCTGCTATTAAGAAGTAGTAAGCAAAAATTCCTAGAATGTGCGGAAATTTTTGTCAGAAGACTTTAAAACAATAGCACAAATTTATATTGTGCCAATATTTAAAATTGGTAAATTAAGTTAGTCGGAGTTGTATAATTATTGTCTGCCAGGGTACCATTAAAAGAAATAGCACTTAATTGCAAAGGCTGTAATAAAGATATTAGTATACCAATCTATGTAGACGATCTTAAGACCCAGGTGGGTGGGTTATGGCAAGTATCATTCTTACATGACGACCATGTAATTACTTTACTTTTAGACAAAAATCTATCATTACGACAGCACCGTGCATCTACAATTGCACGAACAAGTAGAGAAGAAGCTTCTGCAAGGGCTTCTGTTAGCGCAACCGCTCAGGCCGCCTCAACAGCAGCAGCTGCAGCAGCAACTCCCAGTCCTAGATCAGAGGCAAGAGCAAGTATAACTCTCATGCTTAAAACATTCGGAAATAATCTCGAGTATGTAATGAAACCCGTAATGGTCGGAACAACAATTGTTGTTTCTGGTGATCTCGCTCTCATGGAAATTGCTATCGCAACTTTGAAGATGTTTGTCCATAAGAAAGAATTACGAGTTTGTTGGTTTACTGAAACTTTTGTTGATCCAAGAGATTATGATATTATTGGAATTGCACCAGAACTTCGCGATTACTACGAAACTGAAGTGAATTTAGATATTGATCATAAAAAGGTAGTCAACGGAGAAGAATGCGATTACTGCCGAAAAGTTTTGCGAGGTCTAGATAAGATGAACGAAACCAAAGCCGCTAATGAGCTAAAAGATCGTATAAAAAACGTTTATAGAAGTTTATTATGGATGCATCAAATTTAGCTGAAACATTAGCTATTTGATGTTCTTCCATGTAATTTTTATTTTTATATGCACTCACTTACAGTATTTTTTTATTCAAAAAAACAACCAATTAGCTAATATATCATAAAAGCTTAAT
>DAOVPS010000218.1:0-3913 GCA_030629105.1 Candidatus Heimdallarchaeota archaeon | reverse complement strand
TTTACCTTCTTTTGAAGACACCATGAGTAGTGAGTTAGTTCAATTATTGAATGAAACTCCGAGATTTGATGAAGGACAAGAAATATTGCGAGAATTAGCTCAACAATGGCTTGCAGAAATAAATTCGGATATCACAACTATAGAACGAGATTATGCCGGGAGAATTGCTCGTAGACAAAGTGAAGTTGAAAATCGACTTGAGCAATACAAAGAGAAAATGGATCAAACAATTGATTCCAAACTCGAAAAAGCAAATCAAGCGACTTTCAGTGAATTATCTAAATTCGAATCTAGTACTTTAGGATTAACAGGAATGATAAACCCTATTCAAGAGCATGCAAGACATATTCTTAATGAAGTACCATCTATTGAAACACCCAAATTTCAAGAAAGCATGAAGAGTTTTCTAAATAAATCCAAAGGTCAAATAGAACATATCTCTTCGAAAGTTAAAGAAATGGATGATGATCGAAAAAAATTAGCAAAAGCACTCAATAGTATCACTAAAAATTTCATGGATGCTAAACAAAGTGCTATTGATGAATATGAAAGTAAAAAGGCTGCAACAGAAAGAGAAATTGATGAATTACGTATGACTCGAGATAGAGCATTGTCGAACCTTATGGAAATGCGAGAAAGTATAAAACAAAACACTGATTCAATTTGTAAGAAATTACAGAAAGTCCAGCAGAATCGTAAAGAAGCAATAAATAAGTCGACATCAAGTAGTGGTGCAGATATTCCAACTGATATTATCATTTCATTATACTTGATTAAATTCCAAGAGAAGAATGATATCAGATACTTTGTAATACCTCCCTTGATTGGCCAAAGAGGTAGGCGAAGAGCTGATTACCCAAATGCTGAAATGGATTCAGCTATTCTTGGTGGTAAGAGAGTTGCTGACAAGCTCGCGGAAGAATTAGTATTTAACCGAAGATTAAAAACCTCATTTGATGCTTTACGTGCAACCAACTACCTTGCAACTAGTGAATTTGTAGGGGCTGTTAAACAAGGATTGAATTACCTTGTACAAAACGAAATGATAAGTAAAAAAGGACCTAAAAGAATTTTGGAGCTCCTGAACAACTTAGATTTGTAGAATTGGTGAACACTATGGAAAAAGAAGGCAATATCGCAATAATTGGTGGTGTACCTGGCGTTGGGAAAACCACCGTTATTAATAAAGCACTTGAATTAGCAAAAAAAGAAAATTTTGAGATTACTACGATAGTTTATGGTTCTGTTATGATGGAGATAGCAAAAGAAGATTTTAATGTTGATCACAGAGATCAATTAAGAATTCTACCTACTGACTCACAAAAAGAAATCCAAAGAAGAGCGGCATTTCGTATAGGTGAACGAGCCAGAGGAAAAGTAGTATTAGTTGATACACATTATACCATAAAAACTGGCGAAGGAACTTTTCTACAAGGAATTCCGCAATGGGTTTCGGATAGTCTTAATCCAAAACTATTAGTTATCATTGAAACTTATCCTAAAGAAATTATCCAAAGACGAGAAGGAGATACATCAAGAAAACGTGATGAAGATACTGCAGATATCTTGTTTGAGCATCAACTCATCAATAAGACAGTTGCTTCTACTATCTGTCAAAAAACAGGTGCCCTGCTTTCTGTCATAAAAAATGGTCACGGAAAAGCTGCTGAAGCAGGAAAAGAATTGTTTTTAAATCTAATGTCTATGAGACAAGATTAATGTAACATTTTCTTTTTCCTTATCTATTCTCTATATCCTTATTTTCCCTTTTTTCCTGTCTTTTTATAGAAAGACCTAATAAATTTAAAAAGGCATTATTATTATATGACCATAAAATAATAGGAATACACGAATGAACAGGTTGTAAATGTAATGACAGGAATTTGGTTAATAGGTGCTTATGGTGCGGTGTCAACCACTACTATGACTGGTTTGGCAGCAATAAAAGCAGGAGCAGCACCTCGAGTACATGCAGGAATAGTCACAGAAGACCCAGAATGTGATCTTATAAGAAGCAAATTTCCATTAGAGGAAATCGCATTAGGTGGACATGAAGTTAGATTTCTAGATCGAAATGCATTCCAAGCTTCTGAAAAGATCTGGGAAGAAAATGTTCATTTTAAAAGATCGTTTCTTGATGCGGGAAAAAATGAATTGTCTAAAATAAAGGCTAAAAAAGGAACTGCTATTAATTGTGGTCCAGGTGTAGATGCATTAGGAGAACTTGAAACCTTAGAAGGTGAAGGCTTAACTCTTTCTGAAATAGTTGGACGTATAATGAAAGATTATGAGTCGTTCAAAAACAAAAATGGTGAAGTATGTGTTATTAATGCCGCATCCACTGAACCTCACATCCCACTCACAGAAGAGCATCAATCATTAGATACTTTTGAAGGGTTAATCGATGAAAACAAAACTGAAAAAGTAACTGCTAGTATGCTTTACGCTTATGCATCCCTCAAACAAAAAATACCCTATGGAAACTTTACTCCTTCACATGGTGCAACTGTTCCAGCAATCAGGGAATTGGCAGTTAAACAGCAGATCCCTTATATGGGTGATGATGGAAAAACTGGCGAGACTCTTATGAAAACTACTCTAGCTCCCATGTTTAAGATGAGGAGTCTTAAGATACTTGGTTGGGCTGGATTTAATATTCTTGGTGATGATGATGGTGTCACTTTGAGTAAAGATGCAAATAAGGAAAGCAAAATTGAAAGTAAAGACAAAGCAATTAGTAGTAGCATTGGTTATTCACCATTCTCAATAACCGAAATCAAGTACTTCCCACCACTAGCTGATCACAAGGTAGCTTGGGATTATATCTCCTATCGAGGTTTCTTAGGAACTAAGATGGCTTTACAATTTACTTGGCATGGAATTGATTCTATCCTAGCCGCACCTGTAGCAATAGATATTGCACGCAGCTTAATGTTTGCAAAATCAAGAGGTGAATTCGGAGCAATTCATGAATTAGCTTTCTTCTTTAAACATCCAATAGATGATATCATTGGAAACACCTTCCTACAATATGAGCTCTATATGAACTGGATTAAAGAAGGAAAGAAAGTTCCGCTTGAGGATATGCAAGCAAAGATTGTAAAATAAAAGTCAATGAGTAAGGGATAAATCCCTTATGGGCTTTCTTTTTTTAGATGAAAATCTCAAAAGAAACATCACGAAGAAAAGAGTCTTGTAGGGTTTGAGATAAATGACTGAAACAAATGGGTCAGAAAAGGAAGAAATCAAAGATTTGCATCAAATAGAAATGATGCTTAATTCAAACGTAAGTGAAAAAAGGATTCAAGCAATTCATTTATTACTGCAAAATGAATTCCAAGAAACAAATGATCTCTTACAAAATATCGTTTTAACTGATTCTCAAGTACCAATTCAAGAATTAGCTTTAATATCATTAGTCAAGCTTAATCCGCAAAATATTATGCATTTGTTAAAGAAATTATATAATAATACCTCAGTGAAGAAAGAGATTCGTGCTCGATCAGTTTGGGCTCTCAGTCAAATCAAAACTGAAGAAGCATTTGAGCTTCTAAAAATTGCTTTGGATGATAAAACTGAGGAAGTAGTCTATTGGGCTATAGTCGGTGCAATCTCTTTTGAAAGTTTTCCCGAAGTCCTGCCGAAGATAAGAAAGCTCTTGACTGATAGTCGTCAATCTCTAATTCGTCAAACTGCTGCTTGGGTACTAGGATCAATTCGTGATTTTGATGCGAAAGAATTACTAGAAAAACAATTGTTACGAGATGCTCATTCTTCAGTCAAATTTTCGTGTGCTTCAGCTCTAATTAAATTAGATGATATCACCTCTATCCCAACATTAAGTGAAGCTCACGAAAATTTGACTAAAGAATGAGCATCTCGTAACAATTGTTTTTCTAGTAATTCTTTCGCA
>DAOVPS010000122.1:0-9903 GCA_030629105.1 Candidatus Heimdallarchaeota archaeon | reverse complement strand
AGCAAGACGTAATTCCTCTATCATGCTAAGATTGTTATTACTAGAAGCCCCATCAGTTCCTAAAGCAATTGTTATTTCACATTTTGCGATGTCTTTGTAATTAAAAACTCCAGAACCTAATTTTAAATTACTTGAAGGATTATGAGAAATTTTAACATTATTTTCCTTTAAGAGGTTGATATCTTCAGTATTTAACCAAACACAATGACTCGCTACAAGATTCTCACAAAGAAAACCGATATTGCTAAGATGTTTAGTTGGCGAACAATTTTTTTTCTTCTTAATTTCTTCAACTTCATCTTTTGTTTCCGCTAAATGAATCTGTAAGGGTAAATTATATTCTTCAGCTAGATTCTTTGCTTCGATTAATAATTCATCTGAACAAGTATTTGTAGCGTGAGGGGAAACAATAACTGAACAAAGTCTGCCCTTCTTAACTAATTCAATGAATTTCTTAGTTTCGGAAATCTCTTGCATACCCTTCTTTTCATTACCAAAATCTATCATACCGTGACCTAAGACACCACGAAAACCAATTTCTTCAAGAGCATTAAACGATTGATCTTCATTAAAATACATGTCACAAGCGGTGGTGGTTCCGCCTTGAATCATCTCAATAGCTGCAAGCTGCGTTCCAACATAACAGTCTACAGGTTGAAGTTTTGCTTCAATAGGCCAGATATACTCATTCAACCATTTCATTAAAGGAAGATCATCTGCAATACCTCGAAATAGAGTCATTGCAAAGTGTCCATGGGCATTCACAAAACCGGGAAAAACTAAATCACCCTTAGCATCGATTTCTTCTTTTACATCAATTTTATTGTTATAATTTGAATGAAACTTATCCATGGAACCAATATCAACTATCTTAGCATCTTTTATGATGATATATCCCCGTCTAAAAGACTCCATTTTATCATTAATTGTAAGAATATGGGCATTGAAAACCAGAATGTCTGCATCTGAATGACTCATTATGAAGCACAACCAATTACTATCACGAATTTTTCTGTCTTTACATTTTACATATTGATTTAAAACAAATTCGTAACTAAAATGGCATTAACATAGGAACTTTTTTCATTCATTTATCTTGAGAAAAGCTATAAAGGTAAGAGCAAATAATTTTATCTATAATTAATAATCGCTTCTAAGCTTCAAAATATCTGGTGAATGAATTGTTCAAAATGAAACAGAAAGAACAAAAAAATCCGGATCTAACAATCTGGAATGCTTTTTATTTCTATCCAATTGCGATGAGAGAAACTGATCAATTCAAAAGAGAAGTTATTAGATATTTGAAAAAATTGAAACCAATAAGTTATGAATTTGAAGAATTAACTGCCTTTCTTATTCTGAGGTCAAGTTATAATACAGAAGATAGCCTAGAAAAAATCGATTTAGAAAAACCTGAAACAAAAGAAGAGTTAGCTTCAAATTTTCTAACAATAGTACATGAAGGATTAGAGAAAGCGTACAAAAAATATCTTGAAGTATTAACCAAACGTTTTCTAAGTGAAATGAAGAAAAATAGAGAATTAAAAGAAGCAACTAACATACTAACAAAAAAATTAGCACTTACAAGTGAGCAAAAAGAAGAGTTCGTCAATGATATATATCAATTAATCGAAACAAAAGCTCAATATTATTATGAGGTAATATTGAATTCAAAGATTTGTATAAGTACGATTCCTGAAGTGAAATACTCATTAATTGAAATGGGTGAGGAGAAAATTGGAGTTTATACAGAAGAACCAATAATTAATCTTCTTGATGAGATGATTTTGTATAATTTTGCAGTAAAATACACTGAGAAAACAAATCTAATTTTAATTCAATTCGTGAAATTCATAAAAAAAGTGAACACTCATTTAAGAAAACAGAAGAAAAAATCAAGCGATATTGAAGAGCTACTTGATTTATTGAAAGGAAAATCCTTCGAAGTTATGGATAACATATTTGATATTAGGAGACAAATCGCAAGACAAAATCGAGCTGATAGTGAGATTTTATCTGAAGTAAAAGGAATGGAAAGCAAAGAATTAAGTGATCTAATAACTAAAATATCTCCTAAAAAATCAATATCAAAAATAGTAAAATTAACTGATACTGCAACTGAAAGCTTAGAGAAGTGGTTCCAAAATATAAGAAAAATAGAGCTCATAAAACAAGTTGAACCACAAGTTGAAATTTCAGAAGAATTCAATGAAGACATTAGAAATTTGTTTATCCAAATGGAATTACTAAGAATTTGGAGTGAATTCTTTTATGATATTTCTTATTATACGGTGAAAGAAGGGCGAGTGTTTGATGCGGAGAAAATTATTTATCAAGATACGATAGAAACAGATGCGATTCTCCTAGTTGATGATGTTTTCAAGACATACAAATTACCGAAATCTCGAGTATACGCCTTAAGAGGAGTGAGTTTTGAAATAAGAAAAGGGGAATTTATTGCAATTATGGGCCCATCTGGTGCTGGAAAAACAACAATGGTAAACATCCTGACTGGATTAGATACTCCAGATAAGGGCGCAGTATATCTAAACGGTCAAAATATGGCCCTTATGGATGATACTGAATTAACAGAATTCAGAAGAGATCAAATAGGGTTAATATTCCAATTCTACCAATTATTCGCAGAATTAACAGCTATAGAAAATGTCTCAATGCCAGCAGAAATGGCTGGAATAAATGTGAAAGAAGCAAGGGAAAAAGCACAGCAAATACTAGAAATTGTAGATTTAGGAAATTTTGCAAACCAATATCCTGACAAGCTTTCAGGAGGACAACAACAAAGAGTGGCTATAGCTAGAGCGCTTGTGAATGATCCAAGCATTGTTGTAGCAGATCAATTAACCGGAGATCTTGATTCTGTAACAGGCATGCAAATCATAGGTTATCTAAGAAAAATCAACACTGAAAGAGGGGTAACAGTCCTTCTTGTGACACACAACAAAACTGTGGCAACTCAAGCAGATAGAATTCTAACAATTGAGGACGGAGAGCTAATCGAAGAAATCGACATGAAGGCTTTACGGAGTGCAGATTAAGTTTTTCACTCATAAATGCTTCTTTTAGTTAATTTTTAATAACTCAAGTGGATATAATATAATAAGACATCTAGTATATACACTAGATAATAGAAGGGGTCATACTATATGAGCTGTGAACTGTGTGGCGAATTTGCAGGACCTGATTTATCGGAATGCAAAGTAGATGGCGTAAAAATGTTCGTTTGTCCCAAATGCACGCGATTTGGGAGCAAAATCTCAGAGAAAAAACAAGCACTTGAAGATGATTCAGAAGAATCTGAAGTGACATTTGTTCGAAGTAGTCCAGGTGGAAAAGGACCAAGTGTTTCACATGTTAAAGTAAAAACTGGGACAACACATACTCCAGTACGACCGAGACAGAGAAGTAGAAGAGATATTTTACGAAGTGATAGAGTACTCGTTGACGATTACGGTGAGGTAGTTAAAGAAGCAAGAAAAGCAAAAGGACTTTCACTGGAGCAATTCGCACAAATGATAAATGAAAAAGCTTCACTAATACAAAAATTGGAGAAAAGCGAATTCAATCCACCAGAAAATTTGATTGTAAAAATCGAAAGAAAGCTAGATATCTCATTAAAAGAAGAAGCTGCAGCACCAATATTTACAGGTTCAGCATCTACGAAAGATACAACATTAGGTGATGTTGTGAAACTGAAAAAGAAAAAACGATCATAAACTTCATTTTTTCTTCTTTTTTTTTCAAATTTCTTTATCAGAGAAAGAATTTTATGTTTAATGACTAGATTTAATTAAGAATAAGACCATATTATATTTAGACCAAAACCAGGTGAACATCATGGCATCAGAAGCACATTGGTTATTTATAACCGATAAATATTCATTGGTAGAATATTTAGACAATGCCGTAGTTGTTGCTAGGTTTAATCAGAACGAATTAATGAGGGAATTAATAGAAATACGTTGTAAAATGATAGAAGCAAAATCCTATGACGACGTCCTAGCAATCCTGGATTCCTTAGTAAAACTAAATGAAAAGGTAATAGATGATCGATTGGGAGAAGTACTTGGAGGATTAATAGAACAAATTTCATTTTATAAGGATGGTCGTATTGATTACAAAGGAAAAGCTGACAAAGCCGAATCCTAAATAATAGATTAGAAAATTAATTTATTTTTTTATCATCTTCAAAATGAAGTCCCAATCTTTTTGCTGGATAGTACGTTTTCCTTGTACATCCATTAGATCTATAGATAAAGAACAAATCAATTTGATTTCTTTTAGTAATTCTTCTTCCAAGTAATCTATCATTTGATCTTTAATTTCATTAGTGATGTTTATTCCATCAGTTATTTGTTTAAACGTTTTGAATATTGGTCCTTTAGCCACTAATTTTTCCTCGGACATTCATTTTCACATCCACAAACTATAATATAAGTCAAATTAGTAAAGAAAAAACTTTTGTATAAGGATTTATAAGAAAAAAAAATGAAAATGTAAGATTTCTAAGAAGAAATCTACATTTTTTGTTCAATCTTCTGTAACAGGTTCTATTGCTGCTTCGCCTTCTTCGATTAGTTTCCCTTCTGGTTTTACTTTGCCAATGATTATGAGTCCTACAAACATAATGACTCCTACGACAAGCATTGAATAACCGTAAGCATTGTGAAGTGATGGATTTAAGAAGAACCTGATTGCGATGACATTGTATAAAGCGAAAACACCCGACCAGATTAAAGGACCTAAAGAAGCAGAAACCTTGCCACTAAGTTTGGAGAAACCAAAATATTCGCCAAACTTTTCTTTAGGAGCTAATTCAGTAACCATAGCTCTTTGAGCTACCCAAGTACCACCTAAAGCTGGTCCTGCAATAATACCCATTAACAAGGTCAAAATAAATGGAAATGACCATCCTGCTCCTTCAGTACCTCCAAGCATTTCAGGAACTTTAATCGGTGCTGCAAAGAAAATAAGTAACACACCCAGTGTTATGGCTATTGCCCAGAGTCCACCAACGACAAAGAACGCAATTTTACCACCCCATTTAGTTGCAATCATACCAATGAAATAAGTGAAAACAACTGCAGAAACGGTAGAAATGATAATGAAAATCATACTGAAACTTGATGGCATCAGCATTCCATCTCTAACTATGAGAAACATTTTCATAACAATGATGTTTGCTACATCGACAACTAAGAAATAACCCAAAATAAATTTGAACATTTCTTTGTGTTTTCGAATGTCTCTGAAAGTTTGACCAACTTGTCTAAGAGAATCCTTCAAAAGCCGACCGAAAGGCGGCATTTTACCTTTCTTTTGTTTTTCATTTACGAAAATGAAAGGTATAGCACAAACAGCGAATAAACCCATTGCAATAACAAAAGTCCAACCATTACCATAATAACCATAAGAAAGCGTTGGATTATCAGTTGTAATTTGACTTACAGGTGAACCCCATCCAAGGACATCTTGTAAGACTAGCATAACAGCCATACCAATCAAAGTACCAAAGTAACCAAAAGCAACTCCGAAACCACCAACCTTACCTACATCTTTTGGATTGGCGATAAATGCAAGCATAGAATCATAAAAAGCAAGGCTCCATTGGTAAGCAATATTCGCAATAATATAGAAAATGATTACCATAGTCAAGCTTTTGTAGATACCTAAAAGACTAGCAAAAAGAAGTATTACTCCTGTTAAAACTAAAACAAAAGGTTTTCTTTTTCCTGCTCTATCACTCAAAGCCCCCATTATTGGCATGCCTATTGCAACAACAATTTGCATAATAGCAAACATGGTGTTATAAACCGCATCTGCTTGAGTATAGGTCATTCCTAGTTCTACTTGTCCAATAATAAGCACATATTGGTTAATAATCAATGAAACAATGACCATAGAATAAATTGTGTTAGCTAAATCATACATAGACCATTTGAAGACATTCCAAAACGAGGTTTTTGTTTCTATCTCAATCTCATCGTTTTTACTGGCTAATTCCAAGATTTGACTATCTTCCGGAATTTTTTCTTCGACTGACATACCTCTACTGATATAACAGAAACTTAAAACTATTTCCCAGTTTAATCGACATATTTAGGAAATTATCAAACCATCATTCATCTTAATAATTCTATCACAAAGAGAACCTATTAATTCAGAATGAGTTACTAGAACAAATGTTTGACCAAGATCTTCATTTAATCTTCTAAATAATTTCATAATGTCCCTCGAGATAACACTTGATAAATCACCGGTTGGCTCATCTGCAAGAATTATTTTAGGTTTGGTAATTAAAGATCTAGCAATAGCTACTCGTTGCCTTTGACCACCAGACATTTCATTAGGTCTATTATATAACCTACTCCCCATACCGACTTCTCTTAAAATAACCTTTGATTTTTCCTCTGCCGCTTTAGTCGGCTCTCCCATTAAGAGTAATGGTAAGGCTACATTTTCAACCGCCGTAAGAACATCGAATAAATTAAAAAATTGGAAAATAAAACTAAGATTTTCCTTCCTGAATTTCGTAATTTCGTGATCAGGAAAATCTGTGATTTCTTCATCCCCTATCCAGACTTTACCTGAAGTTGGTTTATCTAATCCACCAATCATATTCAAAAGAGTAGTTTTTCCACATCCGGAAGGACCCATAATAGCTACAATTTCTCCTTTCTCAATCTCAAGATTGACGCCCTGCAAAGCATGCACTTCTAAGGGAGTTCCATGAGAGAATATTTTCACTAGTTCTTCAGTTATGAGAATTGGTTTAGACAATAAACCACCTTATTACAAATATCACTTATCAGCAATAATTGATGGATGCTATCATTATTAGAAGTTTATCATTCATATTTCAAACCTTTGAAAGTGGTGCGGGGGGTGCGATTCGAACACACGAACTCCTACGAGACAGGGTCCTAAGCCCTGCGCCTTTGACCTAACTGGGCTACCCCCGCAAAAAAGAGGTCGCTAGTCATTTTTGTTTTTACAACTCTTTAATAACTTTTCTTAATTTTATGAAAAATGAATTCAGACAATTTTTCCCTCAAATCAAGATTACAAATAGTTATAATTGCAAAAAACAAGAATAAACACATGGATGAAGTGAAAAAAATAATTGTTAAAGAAGAATTATTCTTACAATTAGTAGAGCATGCAAAGAAATCCCTGCCATATGAATCTGTATCAATTATTGCAGGATATATTAAAGATGAAATTGCTTATGCAGAACTAGTTTATACTCCGGAAAATATTGACAAATCACCTGTAACTTTTACAGTAGATCCTTTAGTACTTTTAGATATATATACTGCAATAGAAGACAAAGGAAAAACTATAATCGGTATTTTTCATACACATCCTTCACCACCTCAGCCTTCAAAAACTGATATGACCTATATGGAAGTAAATCCATACGTTTGGATGATAAGCTCAACAAATAATATAGAGAACCCATCTGGTTTCATCTTGAAAAGTGATGGAGAGTTAAAAAAAGTAGAAGTCTCAATAATTCAGGACTCTGTACAAGTCTAAACTAGATAAAACGAGAAATTAAAGCAGGGAATCCAATTTTTCATGCTTCAACTGCTTTGTAGACTTTTGTGTAAGCAGTCTTCTTATGAAAGACAATTTTTCCACCAGTCTCTAGTTCTTTAATGATTTCTTTCGCAACATACATACGAACTTGATATCTTTGGCAAACTGATGTGGGAGTAATTACCTTTTGGTTTGGAATTTCCTTTATCATTTTTTCTTTGAGGTCTTTATCGACTATGAGTGCACGCTCAATAGATTCGAATTCTTTTACTCGACCCCATTTGCCTTTGCGTTTGTTTACGCTTTGTCTTAGACTCATCTAATACACCACTGAAATCGTTGCAGAACTATCTCTTATTTAAATTCTTTTATGAATAGCATATGTATGATGTTTTTATCCAATAATTTCATGATAATTTGATTTTAATTTAAAAACCTTCAAATCTCAGAAGGTATAAATTGATTATGAATATTTAAGATGTTGTTTTAACTAAATAGTTGTGAGAAAAAATGTCAGAAACAAAGTATTTGTTTGAAAGAGTAAAAAGAGCTGCGAAAAGAGCGATTGACGCAGAAAGAAACGGTGATTTGAAAGTTGCTTTTGATCAATTTCTAAAAGCGGCAGAACTTTTGAATCAATTAATCGCCATGGAAAGAACGAAAAGAATACGTGATAGTTATTATGTAAAAGCGAAAGAGTATATTGTACGTGCAAAAGAACTAAAACTTTTGATGAATGGACCATCAGATACTGAACCTCCAAAACCATTACCATCCCCTCCAAAAACACAAAAACCTGAAAGGAAAGATTCCCCTCCCACACCACCAGCACCCAAAGAAGAAAAGAGACCATCACTTCCACCCCCACCAAAAGATGACTTGCCCCCTCCGTCAGAAGATATAACAAAGAATTTGATGAGAGGAGAAGATACTCCACCACCCCCTCCTCCTGCGAAAGATGAAACAAAACGTGATGAAAAACAAACACCACCACCTCCCCCTCCCGCGAAACCAGCCCCAAAAGAAATTGACTTACCAACAAAAACCACTTTTGAACTATTATTCGATGAGGAAAAATACCGTGATTGTATTACCGAATGTGCAAAAAGTGTCGAGGCGGAACTAAGAGTTAGATTAGGATTATTTGATGAGCAGTTAACTTTGGGTATGTTGATCGATAAAGGGATAAATAAGGGATTGGAAGTTCTTAAAGAATTTAAATTCGTAAACATCCTAATTAATAGAATTGAACATGAGAACTACCGCCCATCAAGAGCTGATGCTCACAAAGCAGTTGATATTACAAATCGAATTTTAATGAGTTAAAAACTCATTATCATTTCTATTTTTTAACTAATTTCCTCTAATAAAAGATATCACTGAAAATAGATTTGTAATGAGAATTTGTAGATTTTTTTTTCTTAAATTGTATCTTTTCTCATTGAAAACTGAGTGATAATTAATGATTATTGAGGATGCCTTCAAAGATAAACAGACTCTTAAATGCCAAGATTTTGATTCTACTATTAATAATATTCTATCTGGTTTCAAGAAATTAGGCTTGAATATACTGATTAATTCAGAGATAAAAAATCGTAGAATTAATTCTTATAGTTGTAGTAGTCATATACTGGGACTGAATTTTTCTGCCAGTGGAAAAGGAACAACAAAGAAACAGGCACTTACATCTGCTCTTGCTGAATTAACTGAAAGGTTCTCCGCAAATTTGTTTTTTAAATACATGTATCCCGATTATGATCAAATTACGAGTGAACTTATTTTACGGTTTATTAATGGGGAGCATATGACTGGGTACGAATTTAGTCATCAAGATGATCTTATAAATAAAGTTCAGATTGAAGAGATTCTCAAAAATTACAGTATTTCTTTGACCAAAAAACAATTAGAGCATTTAAAAAACTTGGATATTTCTAAACATTGGGTTGATGGGTACTCATTTATCAGTAAGAAAAACATAAAGATTCCATTAAGATTGATACAAAAAATAAATGGTTCAAATGGTTTAGCTTCTGGGAATAGGATTGAGGAAGCTATTGTTCAAGCATCCTGCGAGCTATTTGAAAGACATAGTGTAAATGAAATTTTTAGTAAGCAAATTATTACACCAACATTTGATAATGCAACGATAGGTAACAAAACGATAAACAAGATATTAAAGAATTATGAAAAAAACAACATCGAAGTTTTGATCAAAGATTTTTCACTTAATAATTTATTACCTGTAGTAGCAGTTGTTTTCAAAAATAATAATCTTAAGGATACAAATTCCTTTAATTATCAATTTGAATATCTCCAAGTAAATGCTGGATCTTCTTTTAATCT
>DAOVPS010000073.1:0-14022 GCA_030629105.1 Candidatus Heimdallarchaeota archaeon | reverse complement strand
GTTTCCGAGAATTTCCATGCTATTTGGGTAATTATTGACTCTCGAGAAATTCTACAAGGAACATATGCTCAGTTAGAAGGGGGAATAGAGCTTGGTGTTATGGCTACTTGGTCTGATAATCAAGCATTTGCTGAGCTGTGGAAGCGTTTTAGTGATTCCTTGTGGGAAAACGGGACTCCTCTAGATAAAATAAAACTGCCTGCAGAATAAAAAAAGATAAAATATTGAATTAAGCCTTTTGCCAGAAGCTGAATTCGCCTTCTTTTTCTTCTTCTTTCTCTTCTTTCTTGGATTTACTTGCTCTTTTCTTTGCTTCTCGTTTAACGATAACTTTTACGATGCCTTCAAAAAGATCAGGAACGCTTATTCCGGTTTTTGCGGAAGTTTCCAAGTAAAGAAGCTTCTTATCTGCAGCAAAAGCTTGAGCCTCTTCTGTTGAAACCTTTCTTTGATCTGCAATATCCACTTTGTTTCCAGCAAGCACTACAGGTACTTCACCGGCATTTTGACGTATTTATTTTAACCAATAATCCAAACTGTTGAAAGAATTCCTATTGGTGATGTCATATACTAACACTCCGCCTGCTGCACCTGAGAAATAAAACGGTAAAAGGGACATAACAAATTCTTGACCACCAGTATCCCAGAGTTGTAATTTTACTTTAGCTTCGTTTACTGTAAGATTCTTGGTCATGAAGTCTACCCCGAGTGTTGGCAAATAGGATTCCCTGAAACGGTCTTCTGCAAAACGAATAGTTAGACTTGTTTTTCCTACTTTCCCTGCTCCTACTACGATAACTTTGAATAGATGCTGATATCTTGGTCCTCTTGTTTTAGAAATCCTTGTCCGCTCCTTACTTTTATCCATTAACTTTGTTTTTTCTAGCTTGATTTCTTATATATGTGTTCTTATTTTGGTAAAAACCATTTCTTTTTAAGAAATCTTTTCATCTATCGTCGAGCCCACAATTCTACGCCCAAAACCTTTTGTTTTGCTACCAAGATTCTAGGGTAATAGTTTTCTGCGGGGAACACTCCTTCGGGAAGGGTTGAGATTTCTTCTAACTTGAAATTTCCTTTCCTCAAATCTGTCTTGTTATCTCCAAGAATGATATAGAGTTTTGCTCCGGCTATTAAGTAATCACAACTTGAACCCTTAGGTGGTTCCAACCTCATCATAGTTTTCACTACTTTCGTTAATTTCGGAGGAAGATCAACTAGAACTGGTGCATCTAAATCTATTTCAGTTGTTTTTGCTACTGTTGCAGTTTTTTTTGGAGTTGTTGTTTTCTTCGCTAGTGGTTTCGCTTTGGGTAGAGCCTTTGGTGGAGAAGCAACTTTCGGTGGTGCCTTTGTTGCGGTATTTTTTGTTGGAGCTGGCTTTGGTATTTCTGCTGGTTCACTATCTCCATGAAATCCTCCAAGAAATTCCATAATTGGTATAAATTCTTGATCTATTCCCTCTGTTTCTTCCACATGCTTTGTTTTATAGGCATGCTGCAATCTTAGTGCAGAAGCTTTTCTAGCTGATGCGAATTTTTGCACAATAGAAACCTTTGCACCTTTGAAGACATAGTTGATATGGTGTGTGTGAGAAACAACAATAACTAAAGATGATGAAGTTAATTTTACATCGCTTGTTTCTACTTTGATATCTTCCCCTTCTTCGTCGATAATATAACAGTCTAGCAACATTTTCATCACTTTAAATAGCACTAATAAGAATTAGTAGTATTTACCTTAAAAAAAGACTTTCGTTAGCGTCAAATATTCCCATACTAAACACTAATATTACTTGGAAACGCAATTTTCTCTAGTATTAAAACGATGAAAACCATATCAGGTGAGAAAAATTTTACAAACAGTGGATAGAAAAAAAGTCGCAGAAGATGTCCTCGCACTAATAGAACAACAAGGTTACAAGAAAGCAAAAGATATGTGGAATTTCTTATTCACAGATCCGGAAATACAGGGGACAATAAAAGCTGCTAATCGTCTAGCAGTAAAGTATCTAAATTATACTGATCACGGATTAGATCATGTTGCTATTGTCTGTAGAAATGTGCTAGAAATACTTGCTGTTACGAAAGACGAAATTACTCCTGCATTTATCCGTCAAGATTTAGGGGATAATGATGATGTTGCAGTTATTTGTCTCGCTGCGAGTTACCTCCACGACGTTGGTCACATCATTCATCGTGAGTACCATGAATTAACCTCCTCATATATGGTAAAGGACCTTCTCTATGATAAATTGAAGAAAATGTATTCTGATGTTGATAAACGTATAGAAATTCTTTCTCACATCCAGCATGCTGTCCTCTCCCATGATGATGAAATAAAATGCTTGACTCCAGAAGCCGGTTTTGTTACAATTGCTGATGGTTTAGATATATGCGAAGGTCGTAGCCGCAAACCATATGATTTGGGTAAAGTGGACATTCATTCTATTTCAGCCTTGAGCATTTCAAAGATTGAAATCAGAAAAGGAACAAAGAAGAAGCCTTTGCGAATTAATGTCTACATGATGTCTGAAGCGGGAGTTTTTCAAGTTGAAGAAGTGTTCCTACCAAAGTTAAGAACTTCTGGTTTAGCTGAAGAGGTAGAAATTAACACTTTAGTAAATGGAAAACCACTTGCTCTGTCGCAAGTTTTACGAATGTATAAGAAATTTGAGGACTAATCTATTCGCCAATAGGGTTTCAATATGCTCTTGAGTTCATCAAGAGTATTCTTTAATTGTCCTTTATTCCCACCTGATGATAGATTTGACTCTGGTTCTTTACTGAATTCATAATCAGGAATCAAAGGTGAAACGCTTGCAAGAAATGCTTGTCCTAGTTCATTAAACTTATATCCACCTTCCAGTGTCATCACTATTTTTCCTTCACAAACTTCTTTGGCTAAGTTGGAAATTCTTTCCATTATTACTTGGAAACCTAAAACAGATTGTCCAAGATAACCATAAGGATCACCAAGTAATCCATCATACCCAGTGGATACAAAAATTATTTCTGGGTTGTACTCTCGAACTACTGGGATTATTACTCTATCAAAAGCGGAAAGATATTCCTTATCTCCAATTTCCATTGGTAAAGGCACACAAATATTATATCCCTCACCTTCTCGTTCACCAATCTCTGTTACTCTTCCTTGATATGGAAAACTAAATTTGGGGTCTGCATGAAGGGAGAGGGTTAATACATCACTCCTATCATAAAACAAATCAGCCATTCCGTTTCCGTAATGATTATCTATGTCAATTATTGCGATTCTCTTGAACTTCTGTTCTTTCGTTAAATAATTCGCAGCAAAAGCTCCATTATTGAAGAAGCAGAATCCCATAGCATTAGTACGTGTTGCATGATGTCCTGGAGGACGAGCTAATGCATAAGCAACATTGTTAGGTTGTTTTCTAGCAATTTCTGCTGCTAGTTTTGCTCCCCCAACCGCACGAAGCCCCGCTCGAAAAGTAAACTCATTTGTTATTGTATCACCGGTAATAGCAGTAACTCCAACCATACTACCATGCTTCACAGTGTCTACTAATTGCTCAGTGTGAATGGCGTATAGGTCTTTTTCCTTTACTGCCTCTGGAGAGGCCATTTTCACATTTGGATTGTCTAATAAACCGGCATCTGCAATTGCCTTTTTTATAATTTTCAATCTACGTGGGCTTTCAAGTATTTGTGGCATTTTATGTTTGTAGTAATCTTCGTGATCTATGAAAGTGAGCAATTACTTTTACCTCTCATGATAGTTGATTATTGTTTTTGATGACTGTATTTTTACTCAATAACCTATTTTATCTTTGTGCATAAAATTAGGTTATTTCCATCTCTAATGCTCGTTTTATTCTTTAATAGCTTTTTCAGCTAGAATTAGCACTATTTCAATTTGTTCTTTCGCTGTTCCTAGATAATTTCCAGGTGAATCGAATATCTCTTTCAAATCCTTTTCGGAAATGAATTCAATTATTTCCTTGTCTTTTTTGAGCACTCCAAACAATTGCACATCCTTTTCTACTGCAATCATGGAATTTTTTCTCAGCAATTCGTGGGCTTCTTGTCTATTCATACCATTATTTACTAATTCAGTCATCACAGCCTCTGCAATGACCAATCCCTTAGTGATCTCAAGATTTTTCTTCATTTGTTCTGTTTTCACAACTAATCCTGAAGTAACAAAATCAAAATCCATGAGCATTTGATCGATTGTCATGAAAATCTCTGGATAGATGTACCTTTCACTTGCGCTGTTGGCCAAGTCTCGTTCATGCCAAGTTACTATGTTTTCTAAAGCAGGGGTGGTGTATCCTCTCATTATCCTTGCTAAGGCACACATTCGTTCACTTCTTTCAGGATCCCTTTTATGACTCATTGTGCTAGAACCTACTTGTTTATCCGATCTGAAGGGTTCTGCAACTTCTCCTATTTCTGTTCTTGAAAGGTTCCTAATTTCTGTTGCGAATTTATCAATGGAGCAAGCTAGTAGTATTAGTTCAAGGAAAATTTCTGCTACGACCTCTCGAGAGATCAATTGATGTGTAATCACAGCTGCTTTTATGCCTAATTTTTCCATTGTGATTTGAACAATTCTATCTGCATGCACTCCATAAGCAGCTCTTGTGCCTACAGCTCCTGAGAGTTTCCCAACAACATTCTCCTTCTTAAGTCGTCTTATGTTTCCAAGATGCCTTACTAGTTCTTCCAACCAAATCGCGATTTTATGTCCAAAAGAGTATGGCACTGCTTGAGACCCATGTGTTCTACCAATACATACAGTTTCTTTATGCTCTGAAACAATTCCAATAAGGTTCTTTATAGCTTTTACAATCCGCTGTTCAATTAACTTTAAAGCTCCTTTGGTTCTCAATGCTTCTGCGGTATCTATAATATCATTGCTTGTTGCTCCAAGGTGTATGTATCTCCCATACTCTCCACATTGTTCAGCAAATGCTCGAATAACTGAAGCAATATCATGATAGATTTCTTTTTCAATTTCATCTACCCGCTTCAATTTCACGTATTTTGCAGATGCCTTCTTCTCGATTTCTTCTGCTGCTTTCTTTGGGATATTCCCAACCATTGCATGCGCATGTGCAATTGCTGCTTCTACTTTTAGTAATAGTTCTAAGCGGTTTGTTCGAGAGAATATCTTTCTCATTTCTTCGCTCCCATACCGCCAATCAATTGGGTGTAAACAATCTGATTTTTTCTTGGCCATTGTTCTCATTCATCCTTTTTTGCAACATGTAAACTTACAACTTTGTTTTTAAAACTGTTTCTCGTCCATTTGAAAAAGACAATTACTTAGTTTTTACTCCGTTGGAAATTTCCTTTCACAATTAACTTGAAGGAGCCACGTATAGCAGCTAAAATACCTATAATTATACTAGCAAGAAACAGAATTGATGGGGTGAAATACCTATTAATAGTTAAATGCCAGAAACTAAAACCAAAGAATAATCCCATTGCTACCAAAACACTAGCACTAGTTAGAATTGATTTCTTTGAATAATAAGTAAACGTGCCGATCAAAGCCACTAATATAATCGGCATATAATATGCACTGTAGAATTTGTAAACCCCTCTTGGCATTAGTATGTGTGTTAAAACGGTGTAAATTGCTATCCATTCAAAGAATTCAACATTATCAAGTTTCTTTCGATTGGAACGCCAGAACAAGAATATAGCTATAATACTCGCTGCGAGAATCATCAAAAACATAGAATTAATACCAAAAGCAATGAAATTCACAAACCAATCTGCCATATTCAGTTGTTTAAATGACCACGAAAGTTGTATTGTATTATTTATTATTGGTTCAGGTATTTCAGATCCTAAACTCAAGAATTGCCCGGGAAACAACATATGTGCCCCATATTGAATAGGCGTTATGAAAATCCATGGTATAGAACAACACAAGCAAATAACTACATAGTAGATTGCAATCATTATGCTTTCTAGTAATCCTTTCTTTATTCCTTCATTTTTGACTTTTTCTCCAAGCATTACCATAAAAAGCGGATACGTGAAGAACAAAGCATTTTGCTTAGTCATGGTTGCAATGGCTAACCAGAAAAAGGCGTTCCTCCATTTTCTTTTCACAACAAAATAAAATGAGATTAGCGTGAACAGGGTCACCGGTCCAGGATTTAACCAATACACTCCATTATAAATGATATTTATTGGCGATAATGTCATAACGATTCCACCAATAATTGCGATCAACCTTGAATGTTCACCTTTGATTATTTCCCTTAAAATGAGGTAGACAACTCCTGCACATGCAGTATCTGCAAGAATCATAGGAAATGCCATCCATAAATTAGTCATACCTGGACGCCAGATAGATACTAGAAAATATAGGAAAATGGGTGGATATGAGTAATAATACAAAGGATCTCCTGGAACAGTCAATTTCCAATCTGTAAAGGGGTACCAACCATCTTGAAACCATGCTTTAATCCAGTTACTATAATAAAAAGGGAAATCTCCGTATCCTTCTAAATAAGTATTATTTGGGTAAAAATTAATATGTCTATTCCAAACTATTTCATATGATATTGATGCATAATCCAATCTGTAGGAGTATGCAAGAAGTAATCGCACTAATATTCCAAGAGTTATTAAAAAAATAATAATCGTCACATTAAGACCAAACTCAACCCAATCCCTGTTTTGAATCCAGTCCTTAATATCTTGAAGACCTTTCGCTAGCTGTGTCTTTTCCAATAGATGGGTAGTTCTTGACCGATTATTTCGAGTATCAGCTGGCATCTTGAAATCACTTGCAATGAGAATAAAGGAATTCTTCCCTCAAAAGATTTTCTTAAGAATTAATTTACATTTTTGGATAAATAGACAAACCTAAGACTCCTAGTCCACCATTGATGCCAATAGTTGAACAACAGGATTCAATTTGTAATTCTTCTTTGTCTATTTTGAACATAATACTTAGATACTCAAGTAATCGGTAAGCGTTTTGTTCGCTTAAAGCATGAAAGATTGTTCCTGTAAACTTTCTTTTCACAAAATCTTTCTTGATTAATCTCCCAATTTCTCCTAATCCTTCCTTGAATGTTCGGACGTTTTTACTTGGTTCGATTTTTCCCAACCCATCAACATTGCATGCGATAAGTGGTTTTCCACCCATTATTCCAGAAAATCTTCCAAGAAAGTTACTTCCTCTGATTTTTTCTGTATCATGAACTATGAAATACGTTCTATGATAATGTTTTAGCCATTCAGAATACATCATGATTTCTTGTAATTCTCTTCCTTTTCGATCCATTTCAACAGACTTTTTCACCATAGTTTTTAGAATAGAACCAGCTGCCAAAGAATCAACAACATTTATTCTATTTGCTAATTGCGGATCTTTTTTTCCGATTATTTTTTTAGCTTTCTGAGCATTTCTGTAGTTTTTACTAATAAATGAACTAATGGTGTTTACGATGATAGGTAATTCATTATCTACACTCGTGAATGTTTCCACGAATTTTTCAGTTGGTATTGGTAGTGAATCAAGTTTTCTATTCTGAATTAATAATCCTAAAATCTCAGGCAAAGAGATTTCAAAAGGATAACTTTTCTTGACTTTTCCATCTATTTGAACATCACAGGGAATTATCCTTATCCCAGAACTTTCAGCTTCTTCCGCTGTAATATCTGAAGTTGCGTCAACAAAGTGATTGTAATTTAAGCCACTTTTTCCTAGGAGCGCAGATTGTTTTACTAAGAAGGGGTATGTCCCTCTGATTTTTTTCTGCTTGTCAATATATACGAATAAAATATGTGGTGGTTCACCATGAGAATCTAAAGTAAAAGTAGCTAAATCTCCCTGCATATTGTTTAGCAATTCATTTTCATCTATATCAAATGTTGATGTTTCACCGCAAAGAGGACATAATGCGGTATATCTATTGGTATTTTTTTCGGACAACTCCAACCACCTTCTCGGTTTCAGTGATGAAACTCAAATCACTAGTAAAATTGTACGTTGTCAAAGACAATTAATTATCTTTTGTTTGAGGAAAATTCAAGCTAGAATTCAAAAAAAATTTAGGAAACCTCTAATTCTTGGTCAAACATTGGTTCTCCCACTTGTTCCTTAATATTTCTAACGATTTCAGGACCAATTGTCGGTATTCGAGCTAGTTCCCGTGGCTCTGCTCTTCTAAGTGAAGCGATCGATTTGAATCCGGAATTGAAGAGCATCCTGGCTCGAACTCTTCCTATTCCTTTCAGTTTTACCAGCGGAACAAGTTCTTTCTTAATTCCATGTGATACTCGCAGGTGAAGTTCCCTCAAACCCTTTTGTATCTTTGTGAGATTGAATAATTTCCCAATTTCAGAGGCTGAATAAAGCAACCATTTCGCGTTATCAGTAATGTAAAGAATATCTCCACTGCCCACATTAAACCTTATTATAATTGCATCTTCAGGCTTTTCTTGGATCCATTGTTGTAATAGCAGAGCGGATTTAAGTGTCATCAAGAAAAACTCGTATTCTGGGTCCCATTCTTCCGGTGTCTCTATGAGGAAACCCTCGGTGTAATCTGCCAAGAAACGCTGCAACTCTGTCTGATCTTTTTGCCGTAAATACAGATTTCGCAAATCAGGAGTAGCTGCAATAAGATGGAAATAAGCAACTTCAGAAATAAGTGATTCAGATTGGTTTGCTTCCTTCAAACCATTTCTCAAAACAACTGCTGATAAGGGATCAATATACAGCTGACTTACTCTTCTCCCAAATTGTGTTGCGGATAAATCCGACCCCGCAGTTTGAATCATACCTTCGTCTACAAGGAATTTCAAAACTTTTTTCACCTGAAATTCAGTAGTACTAATGTCATTTTGATGCCCGAAAAATGTCTCTTTAATGAAAATGGCAAGATCTTTCAAATCGCCGACATAGCCTATTGCAATAGCAGCTAAAATATGGGTTCGCAAAGCACTCTCGCTTGCAAGTTTAGACCAGATCATCTCTGGTTCACCTAAACAATATGTTTCCATGAAACGCCTAGTATCTTGAGCCTTTTTTGCTATAATAATTGATTCTCCTTCGGTATCATATTTTGGTCTACCCGCTCTGCCAGCTTGTTGCTTGTACTCTAGTACTCTTATTGGTTGATTCCCAACTCCGACCTCATATCTCGAAAGAGACATAATAACTACCCTACGAGCTGGAAGATTCACTCCAGCAGCAAGAGTAGGAGTAGCACAAACACATTTGATGAGATTTTCTTTAAAACCGTTCTCAATCATTTTTCTATGATCTGGCTTCAATCCTGCATGATGAAATGAAGCTCCTTTTCTTACAATCTTAACTAAGCGTTCTGCTAAGCTTGTTTTTTCTCCCACATTAAGCATTCTGTCCGCAAGTTTCTGTAATTGATTTCTTTCTTCCGGGGTAAGTAGTCTGCTGATTGCTTGACTAATTCTCTCAGCCGTTGATTGTGAACTTCTTCGAGTATTTGCAAAAACGAGTAATTGTCCCTTATTCTTTATCGTGTCAAAGGCAATATCGATTTCTGGATGTTTAGCACTAACGCTAGGTATAGGGATGGTACTTCCATCAGAGAACCCAACTATACCATTCCAATATACTCCCTCGGATAATTTCACAGGACGCCAACTGGATAGCACTAATTCGGCATCAAGCCATTCGGCAATTTCATCAGCATTGAAAATGGTAGCAGATAATGCAAGAATCTGAGTGTACGGGAGCATTTTCTTTAAACGAGCGAGCACTACTTCTAGAGTAGGACCTCTATGAGAATCATCAATTAAGTGAACCTCATCTGCAACGATTATTTGAACGTCTTTTACCCATTTAACATCATGTCTCAGTAATGAATCCACTTTTTCATTAGTGCAGATGATAATGTCATATTTTGCTAAGCGATAATCAGAAGAATCGAAATCACCAGTTGATTGGATAACTTTAATCCCTAATTCCTCGAATTCTTGGAAATCATCGAATTTTTCTGCAGCCAAAGCTTTCAAGGGAACCAAGTAGAGAGCTTTTCCTCCTCTCGAGAGAATAGCTTTCAGCATAGCTAATTCAGCAACAAGAGTTTTTCCAGAAGCTGTAGGAACAGCTAAGACAAGATTTTCGCCATTAAGTAATCCTCTCTTGATAGCTTTAACCTGAGGGGGATATAAAGAAGTAATCCCTCTGTTAATGATGAGTTTCTTAGCCTCTTCTGGCAAATCAAGATCCTTAATCTTCATTATCGTATCTCAAATCAATTCTGTGAGTTAATAAGGTAAGGGGGACACTGAACTATAGTAAAGGGATACATAAAGACTCAACGGAGACTAGGTTCGCTTAATGAAACCAGCTTTAGGTTGAAAGAGCATACCATCTTGACGCATCCGTTCAATGTTTCGCTCTATGAAATCTTTTGTCATGCCAAAATCATGAGCCTTTTCAATGATCCTATCGATGGGAACCGCTTGTCCTTTGTTTTCTGATTCCATCTCAGCAATAAGGTCCATTAGGGTTTCAATCTTACTCCGAGTGGAAGAAGAAGTGCCAACCATGACAACATCAATATCTAGTTTCCCGGTTTCAGGATCGATACCAACTTGTCGTAAAGAAACAGACAAAAGCCTAACAGCTGCTTCAGCATCTTCAATAGAAGCTTCACTACGAAGAGCCATTCGAGCGTGGGATTCAGTAAGACGAATTAATGATTCCAATTGACGAGGAGTAATAGCAATAGGCGAGTCACTAGCTTCCCCTGCTTTTCTCATTTCAAGATAGAATTCTTCTAAACGGGTAGCAGCTTCATCAGAGAGGCGCGGACTAGAATTCAGCTTTGCGTAACTGATGTATTTCTTGAGTATCTCTTTAGAAATGGGGGATTCTTTTTCAGTAACACCAGCAGTATGTAAACGCAAGATGTGTTGGGCTTTAACTTTATCAACATCCGCTTCAGGTTCATCTCGCACAATCCAAATTAAATCAAATCGAGAGAGAATAGTGACGGGAAGATTGATGTTTTCGGCAGCACTACGAGAAGGAATATAACGACCCAGTTTTGGATTAGCAGCAGCAAGAATAGAACAACGAGCGTTTAAAGTAGCAACAATACCTGCCTTTGCGACAGAAACAGTTCTTTGCTCCATGGCTTCATGAATGCTACTTCGATCTTCTTTTCGCATTTTGTCGAGTTCGTCGATACAGCAAACTCCTCTATCCGAGAGGACTAAAGCTCCTGCTTCTAATGTGAATTCTCCAGTATCTTGATCCCTTAGAACTGCTACAGTTAATCCTGCTGCAGAAGATCCCTTACCTGAGGTGTAGAGAGCTCTAGGAGCTAATGTAGCAATATATCGAAGAATCTGACTTTTTGCAGTTCCTGGATCACCTATTAGGAGAATGTTGCTTTCCCCTCTAATCTTAAGACCATCAGGTAATTCTTTTGCTATTCCTCCAAATAAGAGGAGGGCGAGTGATTCTTTGATATCTCTGTAACCATAAATTGATGGAGCCAGTGAATCCACTATTTTTGTGTGAATCCAGGGGTCCTTAGCTAAATCTAGAATTATTTGTTCTTCTTCCTCACTAATCTCTAATGATTCTAGATCTTGCTCTTCAGGAATAACATAATTAGCATTCATATTTATATGAAAAGTAGCTAGTTTTCCTGGGGTTTTCTTTGAAAAATCAGGTATAGACTGTAAAACACCTATTACTGATATTCTATCTCCAGGTCTTACTTTGTCAACCATGTCGTGTTTAAGTAAAACAGAAACTGATCGGGGCATTTGCCCTGGGGGAAGGTTCTCAGGACGTTCTTGAATTGTTACTTTCTGCCAATCAACAAATTTTGATTCTTCCGTGAGTAATTTAAAGGGACCAGCTCGCCCACACCCAGGATTTTGACAATGATGTGGAGGATTGTACCGTCCCTCTTCTTGTGGCAGAATCATAATTTCTTGACAATTTTGGCATTGGAAAAATCCTTCAATTAATAGTGGTTTCACAACTGTTGCTCGAGTTGTTATTCCGAATAACATTACTAGTTTGCCCACATGCTCTGTTCGAATCCCTCGAAGTGGTATTATCTCACTTTCAGTCATATTAAAGAAACGAATGAAGAACTCTCGAGTAGTGAACGCATAATCTGAATCCTCAATTTCGACGACTTCTGTTACAGCTCGATTTCCTGCTTCCAAGAATTCCCTGGGCTCATCTATGGATCTTCGAGCTAATTCAGGATTGAATTTTATAACATCTGTAAAATCAACTTTAAGGGAAATTTCTCCTTCGACAGTCATTTCTTGAATTTGTTCACGATAAATATAATTACCATTTTCATCACGATACTCGCGGATAAATTCATTAAATGCTGCTACTGGATCAGTAGTATCTGAGACCAATTCAATTCTACCCCATTAATATTATTCATTTTATTTTTTAATTCTTTTTCACACTTATTTTTTGCTAGTAGAACCATCATTCAACTAAACAAAGCAACAAAGGAGGTTAGTTAGAAGCAAGGATTATTCTTGCTGCAGTCAAGTAGGGAGGCTTCCCATTGTTGAAGTTGATCTTTTAGGGTTTTGAACAACCAGAGTTCTTCTGGAGTTAAGTGTTTAATAAACGGTGAAGGATCTCCGACTTTCTGAGATAATTTAATAATCTTGAATCGACGTTTTGAGATAATATCTTTTAGTAAAGCTTCCATTCGTTCTCTTTCACGGAGTGCGTAGGAATCTGTTTTCTTACCTACTTCTTCAATCTGCAAGGAAACTACTGGATAAAAATCAGAATCAAGTTCTATTGGTGTTTGACTTTTAGATTCATCCCAGAGAATGGTTTGCATATACGGGATATCGAAAGATTTCATGTTCTTAATTTCAACTGCTTTTTGTTCAGCTAAAATACGAGCAATCCAAAGAGGAACCTCAAATTCGGATCCATTGATTAATTTGATTTTTCTATCGCCAATCAGGACATCGGGATTATCGATTAAGCATTTGATTTTTACGGGTTTCTCCTCAAAATCAAAGACAATACGTTGTAACTCAAGGTCAGGGTCGAATTCACTCACTTATTATTCACCTGCTTATTCTTTCCGGATACGTTGCTGATTCCTTGTTTCGATGCTCGTTCTGCCCTAATTTAATCTTTGCTTAAGCATCAAAATCAGCTGGTGCCCAAAAAGCTCAATTTTGCTTCTAATTAATATTTTTTTTCATATCGAATTTGTTGCATGGTACAGTTCCATATTCAAGTTCTAAATGGTTGGTATGATACATATAATATAAACACCAAGCTAGGGGAGTTTAACGAAAGTATTCGTAGTCGGAGGAGGAAGAGAAAAAAAGAAAGATGAGGAGAAAAACTGATTCAGTTCTTCTCGAGTAAATGGTCAGCAGTGAAATCGGAAACTTTCCTGATGTGAAAGTCTTCCACGAGTATGTTTCGAACTTCGCGTGAGGAAACGGATAAGGAAACCTTAGTGGTTCGACCGTATCGTCCCATACTAACGACTTTCGTATTCACTATTCCAAGCATCGAAAGCTCATTGAGAAGAGAATTAGTTCTTCTCGGTGTAATGGGTTCAAGAGCAGTAACTTTGCAAAGCTCTAGGTAGACTTTATACAAGTCTCCTGTAGTAATAACTTTCAGATCGCTTTTCTCTAAAACATATACTGACCACAAAACGATTTTGGTTTGAACAGGAAGAGATACCAAAGCTTCCTGGACGGTATTTCGTTCGATTTGTTTCGTTGCTTTTCTTACATGAACTTCAGATACCCTCTCTTCACTACTTCTCTCGGCTAGTTCAGCAGCAACTCGCAATAAATCTAATGCTCTACGTGCATCGCCCCACTCTTGGGCTGCTAATGCTGCGCATAGACTCACTACGCCTGACCCTAAAACTCCATCATTAAAACCTTCTACAGCTCGTTCGCCTAGAATATCCTCTAGTTGTGCTGCATTGTATGGTCTAAAGACTAATTCTTCTTCAGAAAGACTTGATCTTACACGTGGATC
>DAOVPS010000028.1:0-21604 GCA_030629105.1 Candidatus Heimdallarchaeota archaeon | reverse complement strand
TTTATGAACCTAGAAAGAGTTGTTCTTAATTGTACGATTAATCCATTTGAGAATTTTCTTGAAGCTATTGTTTTGCTCAAGTTCAATGATGTTAATGAAAAAATCTCTTTGGTTCTAAATCCAAATCTTGAATGGAATAAAGTTCTTGTAAAGGTCAAAGATACATGGAAAAAAATAACACCTAAAGAAGGTATTTTGCCCGATGATTTTCTTTTGGAAATTGGAAAATTATGGGAGATAGATTTGACTGAAATATCTTCGAATTCACTTCAAGATAAAGTAGTGATAAAAGCAAGTTATAGTGGAAAGATTCTGAATTCAAGTTGGAATTTAAGTTATATAAAACCCGATTTTGTTGAATTAGCATCTTATGGTTTATGGTATCCGATTTCTCCTACACTAAATAAACATGCTTTTGAGCTTACACTAGCAGGACCTTTGGAATGGAAATGGATAGCAAATGGTAATCAAATATCGACGTTCAAAAGAAAAAATCAAACAATTTATTATTGGACAAATGATTTACTCCAGAATGACATAACTGTCTTAGGATTACCATCCGAAAATGCTTATCAGAAAAAGGATAGTATCTTTTGGGGTCCAAAAAAAATTGTAGAGAAAAATTCTGTTCTTGAAGATATTCTTCTTGAAAGAAAAGGAGCTATGGATAAATGGTTAGGGAAACCAAAAACAGATCAACCATTTTATTATGCATTTACTCCAAGAACCTCGGGTGGACAGTATGCAAGATATCAATTAATTGCCACTATTCAAGAATTATCAATAGAGGAAGAGATGATACCTAGAGTATTACAAAGCATGCTGCATGAAATTAGTCATTTCTGGTGGAATAAAACATCCGTTACTTCTTATCATAATTGGTTAGATGAGGCGCTTGCTGAGTATACCTCCTCACAGATAGTATCAGAAAAGTATGGAGGAGATGAATGGTTAGAAAATCGAGCTGAGAGAGTCTTAAAGGTTCTAGAAAAAGCTGGAAATCTACCTTCAATACGAAACACTCCTAGATCGCATAAGGATGCGTATACTTTGTTCTATTACCGTGGATTCCTATTATTTAGAGAGCTACACTTGAAATTAGGAACAGAATTATTGAAAGAGTTACTAAAGGAGTTCGTTACTAAAATAAATTCATTAAAAGAAGTAACAACTAGTGATTTCATTGCAGTATTGAAAAATTACACAGAAAAAGTTGACTGTGATTTAGTTGAAATCGTTAATACTTGGTTGGATTATGCAGGAGAAGGAATGCCAAAATAGAGATCAAGTCTATTCATTTTGCGTTGTCTCTTGGTTGTTTGTTAATGTCTTCTCTTTTCTAAAAACAAAGAAGTATAACAAAATTGCCACTGCAAAACCAAATGCTTGCAGTGCCAGAGTAACTGGAAACATAATAAAAATTCCATTCGATGAGAAATCAGCAAATACCCCTAGTAGAAGTATACCTATAATGTATCCTAAAGTTCCAAAGGCACTAAATATTCCAAATGCCGTCGCTCTTCTTTTTTCATTTGAATAGATATCAACCAAAGAAAAGAAGAAGACATTATAAATCGGATACATTGGAACAAAAGATAATCCGATTAGCATTCTCCAATTCATTGGAAATATTGTCATTAATACGTATACTAACGTGAAATAACCAAGGAATGTACAGATGATTATTCCTATCTTTTTTTGCGATTTCACAGATCCCAATAGAAAGGAAACAGGAATTGCTAAAACTGTTTTAGAAATAAGAAATATCGAAAACATTTTGCCAGGAATAGCTAATTCATCCAAGAAATAAATAGACGTATATGCCCAAAATCCTCCACCTGTTTGAAAGGCGAAGACTAGAATCATTATTCCTATGAAAATGATTGGAAACAATGTCATAACTAATTTACTTTTATTTTCTTTTTGGATTTCATCAACTATTTCGACAGGTTTGTTTTCTTTAACAAAAATAAGGATGATTATTGCTATAACAATAGCACTAGTAGCAATAATTAATTGTAGAACCATGGCATTTGCAAAATTATCAATAATCCAACCAACTAATGGACTAAAAATAACAAAAGCGAGACTTACTACAATTGTGAGTTTCGCCATAATTATTTCTCTTGGTTTATTGATTGTTCTCGTTGCCAAAGCAGCGAAATTAGATGCTTGTGCAGAACCAAAAAGAAAGCCAATTAGAATTACGACTAGAAAATAAATTGAAGTCTGAGTAAAAATCTGTATTATAATAAGACCAAGAAACATCAAAGCAAAAGATACATAACCCATGATTACGAACTTTTTAGTTCCAAATTTATCTGCAAGAAATCCCCATCCAGCAGTTCCTAAAGCTGTTACTATGCTTGGAATTACTACAACAAATCCTATTATTAGAAATGAATCTTCAGAGAAAATCTGATTCAACCATAAAGGAGCGTACGGTTCATAATTAGCGAAAGCAACACCAAATAGAAAATAGCTGAGTAGAA
Source organism: Candidatus Heimdallarchaeota archaeon (assembly GCA_030629105.1). Taxonomy (GTDB): domain Archaea; phylum Asgardarchaeota; class Heimdallarchaeia; order JABLTI01; family JABLTI01; genus JABLTI01. Next base: position 19,112 of record DAOVPS010000028.1, on the reverse strand, counting down.
GTAAGATTTCATTTCTTTCAAAAGTAAACCAGTTTGATTTTGTTTTACCTTTAATTTGTTCAGCTACCTCCTGTTGATTCAACAGATTTTATACTCCTTTTTATGAATAATTATTTCTGAATTATTATTTAGTTGAAATAGCTTCTTATTAATCTCGATTGAAAGAAATTTTTCTTATTTTCTAACATATTTGCGTTTTTTATCAAATAGTCTCCTTTCGAAAGATTATAATTCAGAATGAATTTCTTGTAATATCCCAAAATAAGTATAAACCACTTTTAGGTGCCAAAGCATGGTAACAATTAAACTAAACGATATAGGAAAAGTCGAAATTGACAAGCGGTTGAAAGCCGAATTAACTATCACAACACGCGAACTTTTTGAGCAATTTTCAGAAGCTGCAGCTAAACTATCCTCCAAAGCCAAAGACATTATCTACTTAGCAGTTGATCGAAAAGAAGATCCAAAAGTCAAGAAACAAGAAAATGAAATTCGAAATTTCTTTCTTGCAGTTGAAGCTAAATCCACTCGAATGAAACTTGAAGAAGCAGAACCTGAAAAAGAAGAGAAGAAAGGAATGGGTTTCGCTGAAGAAGAAAAAGTTGAGGAAGAGGAAGCTGAAGAACTGAAAGCGGAAGAAATGGAAGAAACTGAAATTAAAACCTTGGATTCTGATGAAGAAGTTGTAGTTGAAACTGTTGATGAAGAAACCGGTGAAGTAGAAGGTGAATTAACAATTGAAGAAGATACTGAGAGTAAATTAGTTCCAATTGTTATTAAAGAGAAATATGAAGCCTTTTACAAAAACGACGGAGAACAACAGCAAAAGATCCTACAAGTAAAGGACTTGTTATCTTGGAAAATATTTCTGAAAATGATAAATTGTGGGATATAAAACTCAAACTAGGAGATCTCGAGAAAACAACTCTTGAAGAAGATTCTATTTCAATTCAGGAACTTGAACCTACTGAGAAACATGAAATCGAGTATTCAGTAAAGGAAATCATAAGACCTGAACTAAAAGTCTCCGAATTTATTTCCACAATTAATGATCCTGAAGTCGCTTCATACTCGCTTTTGTTGAATGCAGAAAATACCGTTTACTTCAAAATATTCGTTGACAATCTTTCACAAGAAACTTTACAAAATGTAAAAATAAAGAAAGTCATCCTTCCTGAATTTACTAATGTAAATGTAAAGGGACAATCAATTGGTAACGCAGAAATTGTCGAAAAAGAAGGAAAGGAATATGTTCTTTGGAAAATTGAAGAATTAGCAGAAGAAGCAGAGGAATTCCTTGAATTAGAGATGTCAGTACAAATTGATGATAAGGATGCAAAAGTTCGTTCTGGTGAAGTAATTGCGAAATACAAAATGCCAAAAACACTTAGTGGTCTTGGTATTTCTTCGTTTGCTAGCTACACTAACAATGCTTTTAGTATCATAACAAATGAACTTGAAGATGAACCTAACAGTTACGACTGCAAGTTTATCTTTACAAACAAGAGTGATTATGTTCTCCGATTAGTCAATGCAGACGTTTACAGGCCAAAAGAACCAACAGCTAAATTCATTGACATTGATCCAAATGATATACCAGAAATCGCTGCGAAAGGTCAATTTGAGTCAAAAAGTTGGACATATACTTCTGAAGCAGGAAAATATCCTAAATTCAAAACTAAAATTGAATTCTTCACTGTTGCCGACCACAAACTAAAATCAATCTACAAACTACATTATGAAGATGTAGAATTAGCCGTTGTTGCTGTTAAAGGTGAAATTATTTGTAACATTACTATTTTACCATCATTCAAAATTACTCCAATGAAGCTTACAAGTAAATTAACCAATACTGGTGGCGCATATATTAACAAGGTAAAATTAGTTGATGATATTCAGAAATGGTATTTACCTCCAAATAGAGATGAGATAGAAGTCCGTCTTAGTGGAAAAGAAATGATTGTTCCAAGTGAAGCAATATCAGTTAAACCTGATGACAGGGATCCAACTATTGCTCATAAGCTAACTATAGAACTTGAAAATCTTAATGATACCAATACTGGAGCACTAAATCCCGGCGAAGATTTAGTAATTAAATATCCAATTATTGCTCAAAAACCCGAGAAAGATACAATTTACAAATCAAACATAACTATCACAGCTAATACTGATCCTATAGGACAAGAAATACCTATTGAACTAGAATCAATAGAAATTAATGTTGAACATGTTAGACGTAATATTGCTAAGGGTCGAGATGTTCATGCACTTGATACTGAAGGAGAATTCGAAGTAATTCTCACCATAGAAAATTTGGGTGAAAGCGAGTTAACAAATTACATTCTCACTGAAAAGGTTCCCAAAGACCAAGTTATTTGGGACGTCAGTCACGAACCGGAAATCATTGATGAATATGATTCCAAAGTGCTCAAGTGGACCTTTGAAACAATCGAACCAAATACCACAATCGAAATTAAATACAAAACTAAACCTGCTGGTGAAACTAGCGTCGTTTCCTCAGAGGAAGCAGAGCTTTAGTGTATTAACAGATACCAAAAAGGTATCTTGTTATCCTTTTTTTTTTTTTTATTAAATCCCAATTTTTTTATTTCAAAATTTATTCATTAATTCGAATAATAATTCAAAATAGGGAATCTTGAAAAAGGTAATTCTTATAAATTAATAAAATTTAATCTAATATGGGAAGGCGAGTTATTCATGACTACAAAAATTATTTGTCCTCATTGTGAAAAAACTAATGATATAGAGAAGACTTTTTGTGTTTCATGTGGGGGAAAATTAGCAGTTTTGAATGGTGATGCTGAAAATCAACTATATGAGGAAGTTGAACATAGCGATGAAATGCATGAATTTCTAACTTCAGAACCAATAACCGATACTCAAAAATCAGAAATTGAGGTATCAAGAACTGAGGTTTCAAGGACAGAGATATCAGGAACGGAGATACAAAGAACCAAGATATCAGGAACAGAGATTTCAAGAATAAAGTCGATACTTGGGATAATTGGATTCGCAATGGGGATAATTTTGGTTACATTATCAACTTGGCTTTTTTGGCTACAAGATGTTACCTTTAGATTTTATAATCCTAGTAATCTTACATCCTATTTTTATAAGGCATATTCTATTTTTGGAATTTTTCTCGTGCTTACAATAGTCGGCTTAGTTTTATCAGCAAGTAGTAAGAAAAACAAAATAGGATTTAGTATAGCCGGTTTTGTTATAGGTACACTTGCTTTGGCCCCTCAAATACTTAGAATCCTAGCAATTGGATATTATGATGTCGTCGAGTTATTACGCCAACTTTATCCAGCCTATGACTACTATACTTGGGAACCTTGGCTTCTCGCAATTTTTATTTATCTAATAATTGCATTTAGTATTTCAGCAAGATATTTCAAAAGAGTCCTTTTATTATTTGACAAACGAAAAGGGAAAATTATTCTACAATCTATTCTTTGGTCGTTTGTCGGGTTAATATCTCTTGCTTCAGCATATCTAATTTACAGGATAGTTATGCACTTTATTGACCTATTTTTTTAACTTGATAGAAACTCAAAGATATAATATAAAGATTTATTCAAACAAAAAAATAAAAAAAGAGAAGGAGTTAAAAGAAATTATTTCCTTCTTTTTCTAATCATTAAAATTATCATGATTCCCATTGCTAAAGAAATTGTAAAAGTCGTTATAGAAACACTAGCTCTACCTGTATGCTTGTTGTTTACATTAAATGCTGTATCAGATGTATCAAATGCAATTGCCATACTATCTGTAGCAGCTACTCGAATCCGATAGAAATCACCATTAGGAACTGCAGTAGAATCCCATACAAACGATGAGTTACTTAATCCTGTAGCAATAATTATCCAGTTTGCTTCATTCCAATAATAAAGATTGAATGTTAAGACATCTCCAAGATCAATATCTGAGCCGTACCATGATATGGTTATATCGCCTGTGAAAATGCCCCCATCATTTGGTTCTGACAAAGTAACTTCTGGAGCATGATTTGGATGTTGAATTCGAATGGTACTCAAGGTAGTAGCCTCATCCTCAAGTAATCCGTCAGAAGCAACTATCCTAATATAGTAATAACCATTTTGAATGCTCATTGTAAACCAAATGTAATCTGTCGCAGATAAACCTGAGATTATTTCTATCCAAGAACCAGTTTCCTCACGATAATAAATGGTGTAAGTCAATGCATCTAAATCGGGATCAATACCTTCCCAATATATGTACACAAGTGAATCGAACATTTCTCCACCCGTAGGAGACAGAATCATAACAGATGGGGGATCTTCATAATTATCAATCAAGAATATGCCCGATGCAGTAGACCCAGTATGGGTACCATTCGTAGCTTCTACCTTAATTCTATATAAATAGCCATCAATATAGAGTGTTGTATTGAATTCAACTATTGTTTCATTTGTCTCTACAATAAGTGGGAGCCATTGTATATTATGGTAATCCCAAAGATAAACTGAATAATTTAAGTCACCACCACTTGGATCACTACCATTCCATGTAACATTAATTGCTCCTGAGAGTCTTTCACCGATTGAAGGAGAAGTTATGTTAATTGAAAAAGGATTACTTGACCAAGTAAGGAAATTGGCAAACATAATCTCATTGTCCTCATCGAAAAGAACTCCAACGAAGTCATCACACAGTGCAACAAACAAACCTGAACCAATTTCTACTGAAGCACCTATAATATCAACATTTGTAGGACCTCTAAACATCTCAACAGCTAAACCTGTAAGCTCTAATGAGTCGAAAATACTTGGAATGTAAATACTAGAAATGCCATCCATCATTGGATGACCAGTATTTATATTAGTAGTAATTCCTCCTGGAGCTAAATTATCACCAATGAAAGTAATTCCATGGTTAATACCAATCTGAATTACTCCATCAGTAGCAGGACTATCACCAATACCAATAAATACGCCACCAGAAGCAATATAGTTCTCAACAGCAGTGATTTCACTTGCTAACCAAGTCATTCCGTTTTCTCCAACAAATAGGAATCTGTAATGAGAAAGTAAAGACTCAGTTAAAGTATCGGTGATAATATCAACCGTATAACCCATTCCTTCATAAAAACTCACGAGAGTGCTTGAACCACTCATAGATTCTCCATGAGTAAGTATTATTCCTATCGTCAAATCAGGATCTAATACGTTCACAAATTTAGTCAATTTGTTATTGTAAATATGTGTTTCATTTGTGACTGGAACAGCATAAGCAGTTATGTTATAATTATCATATGCTACAGGTGTCCAAAGATATTGAATAGTCCTATTTTCATCAGTTTTAAGTGAAGGATAAATTGATGAGTTAACAAGAATATCATCAATCCAAAGCTGCAATTCAACATTTGTTTCATTTTCAGTACCAGTATTATAAATTGTAGAAGTGATTAGTGATGCTTCTCCCAAATTTAGAAATGAAGGTGTATTAAGAGAAACACTCGAATCATGAAGCTTAAACGAGGATGCATTTCTTAACCAATTAATAGAATTCATAATAAGTAACTGATTGGTAACAGTATTCCAATTCTGTGCATCCCATATATGAACAATTCTTCCTTGAGACGGTGGATCAAAAGCAACGATTAAATCGCGATCATTATCAATATTTGATTTCACAACTGGAGTATAATAGGGCCCAGCAAGAGAACCTTGCATTGCAGCTGAAAAGTATTGTGAATCACCAGAAGTGCCATATATAGTCTCGCCTAGGAGATATCCAGCCATAATTGGATGAATTGTATAGTATATGCCCTCACTAGGTGAACTGTATTCCCACCAAGTATTTTGACCATTTGTACCTACTGCTTCAGGTGGAAGCAAACCACCCCAAGTATTTAAACAGATACTACTATCAAATGAGAGAATATGTCCACCAGCTAAGGCCCAATCTCTAACAATTGGTGATGCTGCATCACTAGGAACATTATCTATCATTATAAAAACGTCAACATCTGATAATCCACCTGCCAATATTTCAGCATTAGTAATTACTTTTGTTTCAAACCCATTAGCTACTAATCCATTAAAAAGAGTTAAATAATTATTTGCCCAACCGCCAGAAAAATAAGCAGGCTCCTCCGAACTCTCAGCATTTAAAACTGCAACATATATTTGTTCTGGATTAAGAGCACCAACAAATTCAAATTCTCTTATATTTATCATAGATATATCATCTGTGAGCTGATTATCTTTTGGAATATTTTCTAAATTGTTATCTAATAACTCATCATATTCCTCATTTGACTGATTTTCAACTCCAATAATCAAATCATTGCGTGTAGGAGTTATTGATAGCATACTAATAATAAAAATTAACAAAAACAATCTATTAAAAATTGAAAATTTATTTTTCAAGATGCCTTTCCCCATATTTTATTAAAGGTCTTAGATATTTATCTATGTTTGGTAAATCAAACATCCTAAAATAAAATTACAATGGGGTTTTTTTGAGAATCTTGAGAATTAAGAAATCAGCAAGAGAATGATTCAAAAACAACAATTTTCTCATCAAAGAGAAAAATTGACTACCAAGTAGTAGGAAATGGACAACTTTCAAAGACAATTTCAAAAATTAGTCATTACTCATATATTAAAATAATTAATCTTTTGACAGAGAGATAGAATCTCTCTAGGAAAAATACAAATACTCACAAAATAAATATTTCATGGGATTGGTGTTATTTAGCGAATTGGTGGTATAAATGGGTAAAAAAAACCGTTTATTATTATCAGTAATTTTTAGTTCGATCTTGTTCATAGGTAGCAGTATTACTCCTATTGATTCATATGAATTAGGTTTTTTGTTAGGAGAAGACTATATATTTGGACTTAGTTTTTTCGAGTATTATGAAGATCGAGATACTAGTAATGGGAATTATGATATAGATGAATATCGGGGTGGATTTGAGATAACTTTCAATATTACCCGTTTAGACTTGGGAAGCAAAGTTTTGGATTTAGCTTATTATTATCCTGATGGTACTTTGTTTACTTGGACCAATTTTAATTTTGATATGGCTTTATATACTTCTTATTTATTAGCTGACACAAATAATTTCTTTGATATTGATTTTCGTTGGAATTCTGCTACTGATTCTGTTGTATTATACGATTTTGATATAAATTTCGGGGGTGACCCACGGTTTTTCATTGAACCTATCTGGTGGGATTTCAACCTAGGATTGAAAAGCGTTTTCAATGGATCAACCATTGTTGATATAGTGGATGTACCATCTAGTGAAACAGATATTGAGATAACTTTTGGGTACTTTTTGGAAATTCTTTCAAGTTATACAATCAACAATAGGAATTCCCTGAATAATGCATTAGATCAATTTACTGATAATAACACTGATCTGTTATTGCATTTTGATTTATCTAATGTAATTCACGATTACGTATATGATGAAGACTTAGGTGAAAGCATCTACGTTCCTATTGAAAAATTCAAAGTAGATTTTGAACTAAGATATTCCGATGGTGGAATACTTGATTACTTTATTCATAGATATGAATTAGCAATGTCTTTTGAGGATGATTATACAAAAATTATTGATGAATACGAAGTAGCTTATGGCGGACTGAAAAAATTAAGAACACCACTTAATCTTTTTAGCATTATCCCGGCATTACTTGTATCTGTTTTAATAATGAAATACTCATTAAAAAAGAAGAAGGAGAAGGTTATCAATGAGTTATAACAAACGACGATTATTCTATTTAATTCTATTAGGAAATATAATCATATTTTGTAATCTTCTTTCAGTGAAACCCACAAGTTCTTTTGTAGCTACAGGTGACAACTTCCATTATGAATATACGGATTCATACTATCAAGAAATAGAAAGTATAGAATATGGTTCATCTATAGTTGATGAGTATACAAATAGCTATTCCATTGATATCCATATTAGGGAAATTAATTCTGTGGATGAAACAATTCTATATGAAAGAACTGATGAAGATGATGTAAACAATTTTACTGCACACTATGGTTGGGAGTCTTACATTAGCAATTACTTTGACTTCACTGATATTTTCTATATTAATTATATTTGGAATCTAGAAACTGATAGACCCATCCTTAGAAGCTTTGGTTTTGATTTCAATTGTTATCGATTTATAGAAAATAATTGGACTTCGATTAATGCTCATTTATCTGACATATTTAATGAATCAACGATTGTTGATACCGTTACTAATCCTAATGATATGACAGAGCAGGACTTGACATTTGGAGATTTTCTAGGTAGCTTGAAATCTTATAAGATACAAGGCAGAAGTTCACTACCTGCAGCACGACAAGGGTTTACTGATAGCACAACAAAATGGACGTTTAAATTTGACCTATCAGGGGTACTGCATTACTTAGATCACTATAATACTACTTTTGGCTATAATGTATATCTCCCTATTGAAAAAATGACTCATGAGACTGTAGTAGAATATACAGAAGATGGGGCAAGAAAACATCAAAAATATCTTGAGGAACTTGAAATTATAGATTCTGCTGAAGAATACAAGTTAACTGAATTTTCACATTATGAAGTAGCGTTAGGAAAACTTCCCATACAACTTAGTTTCTCATATTTGGCTTCTATACCTGCGATATTATTTATTGTTTTAGTAGTAAGAATAAAGAATAAGAAGAAATAATTCCTTTTTTTTTCTTCTTTTTTTTAATTTCAGAATCTATTTTTTAATTCGGATAATAATTATAAACGATTAGGATATATGATAGAAATTTCTTGGTGAGCTATCTATGAAAACTTTAGAAGAGAATTCACACTCAGAAAATCGAACTTTTGAAAGAAGATATGATATAGATTGGCTTAGAATTCTTGGTATATTGCTTGTATTTATTTTTCATTGTGGAAGACCGTTTGACACTGAATTATGGCACATCAAAAACGATGTTCTCAAAGAGGGAATGACAGTATTGATGTATTTCTTGGGTGGAGCGGGAATGCCTATATTTTTCATCATAGCAGGTATGGGAACTTTTTATGCATTAAGATATGTAAAAGGTGGGCAATATGCTCTTAACAGAGTCGTAAGATTACTAGTTCCTTTTGTAATAGGCTTATTCACACATATTCCAGTTCAAGTTTATCTAGAACAATTAAACCATGGTGCTTTCTCTGGAACATTCTTCCAATTTTATCGCCAAATGTTTGATGGAACTTATGCAAATGGTAGAATTGGTGACTTCGATATCTATGGATTACATTTGTGGTTTTTGATTACACTTCTTGTTATATCGTTATTGACTTTGCTTGGAACAGTATATTATAGTAAAGATAAGAATCTTGACAGACTTGATAAATTCACAAATTTCTTGAATAAACCAGGTATGTTATACCTTCTCCCAATTCCCATTATCTTATTTGAAGTAACTAATAGTTTGACTGGACAATATATCCCAATTTTAGGTGGTTGGAGCGTTTTAACACACTTGGCTTTCTTCGTTTATGGTTATTTATTCGCATCGAATATTAAATTTAAGAAAACAATTGAAAAGCATGCTATACCAGCATTAATAGTGATAGTAGTATGTTCAGCTTTACTGATCTTTCTTGATAGCTTTGGTCTTAATGAAAAAGCAGTAACTTCTCTCTTTTTGATTCTTGGAACATTATATAGTTGGAGTTTCTTAATATGTCTCTTCGCGTTATTTAGTAAATACATGAATCGAAATAATAAAGCAAGAAAATTCCTAAACGAATTAGTTATGCCATTCTATGTTATACATCAAACCATAATTGTCGTATTAGGTTTCTTCATCATTCAATTAAACATGCACTTCTTTGCTAAATATATCATATTAATTATAACATCATTTACAGCATGTATTATTCTGCTTATGATTATAAAATACCTCAATCCTTTACGGTTTATTTTTGGTATGAGATGGAAGAAAGGATTACTGAGAAGAACGAAAAAAGAAGAAATGATGGAAGATGTATCGCAGACAGAATCCGTTACATCAAAATCATAAAAGCAACGAAAATGTGGAAATGCTTTATATGACGGATACAGTTGGAGAATCAACAAACAGAACCTTTTCAGAGTTAGAAAGACGATACGATTTAGATTGGTTACGAGTTATTACAATATTTATTGTTTTCATTTATCACTGCGCCAAGTTTTTTGATACTGATCCGTTTAATGTTAAGAATAATCCAGCTGATTTTGTTAATGGAACCATCCCACTGAGTACTTACAAGTTTTCAGCAAATCTAAATTATTTAACAGCTATAGGATTACCTCTCTTCTTTATCATCGCTGGAATGAGTACATTTTATGCCTTAGGGTTCATGGAAGAGAGAAAAATCAAAACAAACAAATACATTCTAGTTCGTTTTATCCGACTTATTGTACCATTCATAATTGGCATTTTCACTTATGTTTCACTTCTTGTTTTTCTCGAATATACCAATAAGGGTTTTATCTCATCCACATTCTTTGAATTCTATCCTAACTACTACAATGGTGTTTACGGATTTGGTGGTAATTTCTCGGTTTTCGGGCATCATTTATGGTTCTTGTTTATCTTATTCCTTTTCACTGTATCCACAGTCTATCTTTTCGCTTATTTAAGAAGAGAGAGATTCAGATCAGGCTTTTCTAAAATTGCTTCTTTCTTCAAAGAACCAGGGACTATTTTTCTCTTAATTATACCAATTTACATTTTAAAAGTATTACATTCAAGTTTATACAGAGATTTTCCAAGACTTGGTGGTTGGGACTTTCTTTCATACATATTCTTCCTTTTCTATGGTTTCATACTTGCATATGACAAGCAATTTAGATTAGCACTAAAAAAGAACTTCATCATTGCTATTGTTCTGGGACTGCTTTCATTGGGAACACAAATTACTATGAATGCATTATTCTTAGAGGAAATCTGGATTAATTCCAGTTTCTCAACTCTTGCAATACCATTCATTTTCGCTCGAGTGGTTTTCTCTTGGAGTTGTATAATAATAATTCTTTATCTCGGTGACAGATTTTTGAATAAGAAAAGTAAAGCAGTAAAAACTTTGAATCAACTTGTTTTACCTTTTTATATTATTCATTTTGTCGTTGTAAGTGCGGTTGGTTTCTATATTGTACAATTAGATTATCTTGTTGTTAGTGAATTTCTACTGATTTTCTTGATTTCTATTGCGAAAATAATACCACTTATCCTTTTGATTCGGGAATTCAATGCTCTGAGATTCATCTTTGGAATGGGTATAAAGAAAGAGAAGAGCATAACGAGATTCTTCAAAAAGAAGAAGACGACTACTGATGAGTCAGTAATTGAGGAATCAAAAGTCGAAATGAACCATTGAGGGAATATCTCCCTTACTTTTTTAAATGATAAATTTGTTGTAAAATTATTACTAAATTACAGGAGAATAAATATTGAGTTACAATAAATCTATAACAAAAAATATGTTGTTTTTTGCGATTTCATTAACATTCTTATCCGGATTTTTATTGCCAATAATAGGATCAATAAATTACAATCCAAGTCCTTCATTATCAACTATATATGACAAAGTACACAAAGGATTTCTACTGACATCTGATTCACTTGAAGCATTATTAGGACTTGATTCATACCAAATTGAATTGAAAGGTGGAAAAGTGTATTATTTTGATATTAAAGTAGATAACTCCATTGGTCCACCAATAACTGTCGCATTAACAGGAGGATCGCCAGGACACGCTGATATTGGAACTTGGGATGCTGATGATCCAAAAAGTATGAGGAGGATAACCTTTCTATACACACCAGATACTACTGAAGTTTATACTTTTACAATTCTTAAAATTATACCAATTGATAATGCAGAATCTGATTATACTTTATATGTAAATCGTCAAGGTATTGCTGGTTATTGGTGGATGATTCTAAGTGGTCTTGGAGTACTTCTTGTCCTTATTCTTATAGTTTCCATACTTTTTAGAGGTAAAAAGAAGAAACCTAAGAGAAGAAAACGTAAGAAATAATTTTCTTACTCTTTTTATTTTTTAATTATAATCAAAAACAAATTAAACTGATTTTTACTGTTTTTAGAATCAATGGTTTCCTGTATAAATACAGATTCCCAACTGATTATTATGAAATTTTAGGCTGCTTAATTTGTTTTTTTTATGTTCTAAAATCTGGGCAGGTTTCAATGAATTTAGCAATTTCTTTTGCAAAACTTGCAGCAGGACCTAACCAAACAATGTAGTAAGGTAGAAAACAAATGATAATTAATAATAATCTCATGTAAAATTCATGAATATATCCTCTAACTTCTATTATTGTTTCATTTTCTTTTTGTTTTATTTTTATAGCTGCACTAACAAGATTATCTCTTATTACTAAGAAATAGTTACCCCAGACTTTCTCTGTTGTAACTTCATATTGGAGATGTTTTCTAAATATCTCCATAGCTTTCTCATGAGTTAAACTAGGATTATGTCCTACGTTTACATTAACCAAGATTATCATCCCTCTAAAAAATTATTAGATATTTTATATCTTTATGGAATAAGAGTTTTTCTTAACAAAAATTCCTTTGAATTTTAAATATGTTAATCCAATCCATTATTCCTTTTGAAATGTAGGATTTAGTTTGTCTTAAATTGAAATTAATTTAAACTTAATGAGAATCACCGTGCCAAACGTAGTACAAATTTATCATCTTGAGCTAATATGGCTGCACCACTTCTTCCTCGAGTAAGAGGTTCTACAGTAGTTGGTGGTCCTGAACCAAAATCAAGCCTTTTAATAGGCATTCGAGTTAGATTTGTAACTAAACACTCAGTATCAGGATCATATGGTCGTAAAAGCTCCAATTTCCCTACATCAATCCAGTTTTCTACTTGTTTTAGATAAGTTTCATAGCTTTGATAGTTCACTGTAGGAAATGATTTTCGAATGGTTATTGCTAATTCTTCAATGCTTGCTTGTGAAACAGTTTTCGGATTAAAAGGTACGTTATACATAATAAGTCCGTTTCCAAAGTATCGTTGACCAAGCTCAGATACACCACGTCGTACATCTACAGGTATAGCCAATCGAAAATTCACTAATTGCTTCTTTTTACCATTTTCTAGAACATACTTGATAACTCTAGCTGATAGGATATCATTTGTTGATATTCTCAAACCTGATTTTTCTGAAATGCTTTTAGCTTGATTTCGAGTTTCCGTTATGCTTATTTCTTGATATTCCACATCAATTTTGTTTTCAAATGTGATTGCTTCAACAGGGGAAGCAGTGAAATGAAAAGAAGCATGTAGATCACTATAGATCCTTGGTTTAGCGATTGCTGTAATGACCGTTGGAGCTAAAGGAATCCCTCCTCTCTTAGTTACTGCAGCTAGAACTGAGAGCATATAGAAATAGCTGTAACCATCACCAACAAGATGATTCATTATTGGAATTAGTACTGTCCCATTAGTGTAATGAATTACTTTTAGGAAAAACAGATGCTGTGATAACTTGGGATTCATGGTTCCGAATTTATTGTAAATTGTCTCACGTCCCATACTTGGATCAAACGCTTCATCCACCGAAATTTCTTCAAAATACTCATCCTCAAGATAGCTTTTCTCAGTAATGACCCCATTAGCATAAGTTCCAAAAACTGTCCAAAAGTGAGTTGAGAGTTTTTTCAATGCTCGATGGAGCCTATTAGTATTTATCCGATAAGGGAAATAAAAGAGAAATTCAATGGGATAACTACCATTAGCAAAGAACGTACTTACCTGAGAGATGTTAATTTGTTTCAAAACTATTCCTCACTTATTTCATAGTATCTGTTGGTTAAAGTTTTACTGTAGAAAATTCAAATAAGGATTAATGTATTATTCTTGCACTCTTTTTGTATAATGAGCCGTCAGATTTCTATTTATAGTCCTTTCTTTAACTGCTTCACAACTATATCGTAAACACTAAAATCGGGAGTTAATCTTGAAGTCTGTATTATTCCATGTAAAGATGCCAAAATAAAAATTGCTTTCTCTTTTGGTGTTTCTTTGAAAGTATATACTTTAGATTGTAGACCTTCTTCAAGAAGAAAGACAATCCATCTTATTTCATCGTTATATAATCCTTTCATTTCTTCTTGCATCCTTTTTGGTAAGATAGTATATTCAGCGAATAGTACACATAATGTGCAAATTTGATCATTTGATCCAAATAATCGTTTCAAAAGCGAGAAATATTCTTCTAGTTTTTCTTCAGGTTTCTCAAGACTTTCCTTCCTCTTTACCCAATCAGCAAATCTCTCCCTATCATTTCTAATTAATTCAACTCCTAATTTTTCTTTTGAAACAAAATAGTGGAATATACTTGCTTTTCGTATTCCTACTTTTCCGGCTATTTCATTAAAACTAAATCCATTAAATCCTTTTGTAAGCATTAACTCTCTTGCTGTTTCAATTATTCTTTCTCTTGTATCTGTCATTTTCTCTACTCCATGTTATGATTATTGATTTAACCTTATCTACCTATCGATAGGTAGATTTAAATAGTTTCCCTACCTAACGGTAGGTAGGCGATTAACATGTATGAACAAGAAAAGATAATCATAAGAGAAAAAATCGATCACAAGACAACTACTGCATTGAAAGATTATAGAAAACATCGTGTGATGGGAATTTTCTTCAATACACTTGGAAATTTAGTTCCATCTTTCGGAACAAGAATAGCAATGAAATTACTATTTACTCCAAGAAAAAGGAAAATTAGGGAAGAATTCGATTACCTAGACAAGCAATCCGCAATTAAAACCATACCATTTAATGAAGGATTTCTAAAAATGCGAATATGGGGTAGTGGTCCAGTTATTCTTCTTGTCCATGGCTGGAATGCTAATTGGTCTCATTTTGGTAAATTGATACCGGTATTACTAAACCAAGGTTATCGTGTTGTAGCTTATGATGCACCTGCTCATGGAGAATCATCAGGCGAGCAAACAAATATAGTGGAAATGTCAGAAGCTTTGCTAGCTATTAGGAGTGAATTTATGGAAATCCATGCAATTATAGGTCATTCGCTAGGAGGAGCAACTACTGCTTTGGCACTTAAAAAAGGGCTAGATGTACCAAAAGTAGTACTATCTGCACCACCTACTTCTATTAGACAAGTTATTGATATTTATTCGTCGATGCTCTATCTTCCAAACAAAATAAAAAAAAGATTGTATTCTGAAACTGAAAAGAGGATAAAACATTCATTAGAAGAAGTTTCAACTTATACTTTTGCTCATAAGATACAAAGACCATTATTGCTTTTTCATGATGTTAATGATGAATTAGTTCCTTATGAGAGTAGTCAACATTTAGTCAAAATATGGAAAGAAACAAAATTTGTAACAACTCAAGGTCTTGGACATAGACGATTGTTATGGAATAGTGATGTTCATCAACGAATTGTGGGATTCATTAAATGAAAGTTATCCCAATTTTTCTGTTTTCTGATTTTTCTATATCAAATTTCAAATTAATTGATAAAAATTGCTTGTTTCTTAAAATTTCCTTTTCTCAAGAAAAGATTCATACAACTTCATATAATCTTCATGACATTTTTTCATTGCTCTCCAAATCCTTTGCAAGAATGCTTTCTCCTTAAAATTATGTGAACTTAGTTGATTAAAATATTTTGAAGCTTTTTTTATGAATTCATCACTGCACTCTTTGCAAACTATACCTTGTAATTTTGGAAAATGGCGCTGATTGAAACCCCGTACAAGTTTTATCTTTGGTTCTTTAATTGTCCTTGTTTCAAAACCGTAATCTTCAACCCGACTTCCATCCAAAGTATAATGACCTTTATCGGTATATTGTGTTACCTCTCTTTCAGATAAATCCTTTCGATCTTTAGCTTCTCTTGGTAGTTTTACATCAAACATTAGTCTATTTACAGCTTTTTCACATTCTTTTGCAAAGTTTACATCATTTGGAATGTTTTTAGTACAATACAAACAACTACCTTGTTCATCTAATTTCAATAATGCTTCTGATCTCTTACGTAAATTATGTTTTGAGCTATAGTCAGATGTATAGTCACTACCATAATGACCAGCACTTTCTTGTCTCTTCACCCATCGTTCTGTTTCTTTTCTTCTAAGCTCAAATTTCTTTTCTTGTCTAATTTCTTCTTCTCGTAATTCTTGCTTATGGATTTCTTGTATTTCTTTTTGAGACTTTCCACTATATTTCTTTGCTCTTGTAATGGCTGGTGCATTATCATACAAAACTGCAAGAAACTCAGGCAGATCAGGATTGTCTCTTAGATCTAAATAGCCTAAATTTTTAAAAAGTTCCAAGTTATCTATTGATGTTATTTTATTATTGCTAAGTATTAAATTTTTCAATTTGTTTAATTTACTGAAATCTTTCATGGATTCTATTTGGTTACCAGCTAAATCCAATACTTCAAGTTCAGACAGATTACTTATTCCTTCAATTTTCTTGATCTGATTACTTGAAAGGTCTAAATCTTCTAGTTGACGTAACTTATCTAAGCCTTCAATTTCACTAATATTATTGTTATTAAGGTTAAGGTTTGTTAATTTACTATTTTTCTCTAAACCTTCGATTTTATTGATATTGTTTCTAGCAAGAGAGAGTGTATTTAAATTTGATAACTTATCCAATCCTTCTATTTTGTTAATGTTATTTTTTTGTAAATAAAGCTTGTAAAGTCTTGGTGTGGTTTCTAGCCCTGAAATTTTGCTTACATTGTTACGATCAAGATGTAAAGAAAACAAATTAGTAAAATTGTCTAGACATGAAATTTCTTGTATATTATTATCACTTAGATATAAAAGACTTAAATAAAATCTAGTGAATTTGAGAGAATCTATTTCTTCAATTTTAGAGATATTTTTATTTCGCAATTCAATGTTTCCATCTTCAAAATTTATTTCTTTGAATGCGAAATAACCTTGTTTTGATTTGATTGTATTATTATAACCCACAATTATTTCATCATACAATTTTTTAACATCGTTGCTTTCAGGATAAAGTTCTTTTGATTTGAAAAGGTACAAGAATGAATTTGGGTAATCTTCCATCAGGAAATAAGTATAGCTTATCCAATACAAAAAATACAAATCCTTAGGATAGAATTCAGATGCTTTTTTACCTATTTTTATAGCATTTTCAAAATCTTTTATTTCACGATAACAAAATTCTAAATTGATTAATGAATTCCTGTATTTCGGATCAATTTCGAGTGATTTTTCATAAGCCTTTATAGCTTCTGAATACATCTTTTGTTCTTTATAGCATCTACCTAAAAAGTACCAATTTTGTGTTTTATCAGGAGCTCTCTTATGAGCAATTTCAAAATAAATATCTGTTGCTTTTTTATATTCCTTTAAAAATAAATGTGATAATCCCTTGAATGCGAAAGCTAAAAGATTATTTGGATTCTTTTTAAGAAATTTATTTGCTAATTTTAAAGCACTTTTAGGATCATTTTTATTTAGATTAGATTCAATTCGTTTTAAAATTTCATCATCTGACATTTCCCATCCACCAAGTATTAAGTACAGTTACTAGATAAATTATCATTTTATTACTTTTCGCTGTATTACATGAACGATTTCTTCTTCATTTGTCAGGAATTTATCTACATCAGAATAGTTGATGAAGCAATTAATTATAAAATTCAAAAAGAGATGTTTAAGCAAGTAGTTTTGATTTTTTTCACCAATAATTTTATGAGTTTAGATAATATAAGTTAGTAATTCTTTGGGTTGGGTTAGATGAAAAGTATTAAAATTAATCTTATAATTATCTTCTTACTATTTGCTACGGTCTTTACAAAACCTATGAATTGAGAAGCAAAGAAAGAAGATACAATATTTGAAGATGAAATTCTCCCACAAGCAATGGGAGCATACCAGAAATGGAATTTTACTACAGGGGATGGAATTTATTCATCGCCTATTGTAGCAGATTTAGATGCAGATGGTTCAATGGAAATTCTCATTGGATCACATGATGACAAGCTTTACTGTCTAGATAATTTAGGCATAGAAAAATGGCATTTTACAACTGGTGGTAATATTCGATCTACGCCTTGTATTGCTGATATTACTAATGATGGTTTTTTAGAGGTAATTTTTGGATCTGATGACAACAATCTATATTGTCTAAATTATTTGGGATCTGAGATATGGAACTTTACAACTGGTTCCGAAATTCGTAGTTCTCCCAGTGTTGCAGATCTAGATAATGATGGCACCTTTGAAATATTAGTAGGTTCGTATGATAATCATCTTTATTGTATAAGTCATATAGGAACAAAGGAATGGAGTTTTCTAACAGGAGATAGTGTTTTTTCATCTCCTGCAATAGCTGATTTAGACAATGATGATGATTTCGAAATTTTAATAGGTGATGATTTGGGATATCTATATTGTATCAATCATACAGGTGGGGAAGAATGGAATTACTTGGTTGGAGATCTAATTCAATCATCGCCTGCAATAGGTGATTTGGATAATGACGGTACTTTAGAAATAGTTGTAGGAGCTTGGTGGAGTGATATATATTGTTTAGATCATACAGGTTCTTATGAATGGCATTTTGATACTACAGATATTGTTACTTCATCGCCTGCATTAGCAGATCTTGATCAAGATGGAACATTAGAGGTTACTTTTGGTTGTGAAAATGGCTATTTTTATTGTATAGATCATACAGGTTCGAAAGAATGGGATTATTTAGCAGGAGGCAATATTGTTTATACTAATCCAGCAATTGCGGATCTTGATAATAATGGTTCATTAGAAATTCTCTTTGGTTCTAATGATTACAAGTTATATTGTCTTAGTCAATCGGGTATAAAAGAATGGGATTATACAACCGGTGCTGAAATTATATCTTCTCCAGCTGTTTCTGATTTGGATGGAGATGGTATTTTGGAAATACTTGTAAGTTCTGGTGATGGTAATCTCTACTGTCTTGGAGTTACAGGAGTCAGTTCTTCAGGGATTACACCATGGTATTGTTTCCATGGGTCGATTTTTCATACTGGACAAATGG
>DAOVPS010000034.1:0-19603 GCA_030629105.1 Candidatus Heimdallarchaeota archaeon | reverse complement strand
TTCAAAAGAACATCAAATTCCAATACGGAAAATTCTTGCTATATACTTCAAAGCAAGTAGAAAACGAGTACTCTCGATGCTACTAATAAGTTCCATTTTCTTCTTACTCTTAACAAGTATTGTAATTGTATCATATAGTATTTATCAAGATTCATTTTACAGCTATATCGAAACAAATCATAATTGGTTGAATGATAATAAAATTAGCGTAGCAAGTAGGGGAGGTATAGAAGATCCAGTGACTTTAGCTTCAAATTATCTCATGAAAGGAATCGAAGAGGTTACAACAAAGCTGGAAAATATGATACCAAACATTGTGAAAAAAAGTGCGGGTGTAATAGAAGTTTCTTTATTTAATTTCATATCATATAATAATTACTCTGGAATTTTCTTAAGTACATATGATAATACTGCTCTAAATTTAATTACAAATAATTTACATTCCGGAAGATTACCTGAAAATTCAACAGAGATTTTATATTATAATTCAATAAATCAATTTTCATTTGAAATCAGTGATATACTTAATCTTACTGTAGAGAGAGTTTACAATGATTATCCGGAAATAACTGAATGTCAAATCGTTGGTATTGTGAACAATTTAGATTCTATATTTTATAACAATAATATTTCAACAGATATCTTAAGAGAAACCAGTAATTATTTTATAACAACTAATGATTATTTTTCTAATTTAGTAAATAATATTAATAATAAGGACAATAGTTTGGGTGTTTATATTGACTTTGAGTATACGTTTTCAGTAAAGCATCTCAAGACTAATAAATATATTAAAGCCTTAAATGAATATAATTGGGGATCCATGCGTTTCTGTGAGGATTTAATGCATGCCTTAAATAATTTCAAAATGAATTGGTATTTAACAATCTATAATCAATTATTAATTTGTTCTCCGTTTATGCTTCTAATTGGATTTATTAGTGTTGAAATTTATAGGACTGGTAATTTTGAGAAAAGAGCTAAATACCGTCTCTTAAAAACACATGGAATGGATAATCAATCACTCACTGAATTTCTATTTTATGAAAATCTGATACTATTAGGTTCAAGCTTAGGGATTGGATTATGCGTAAGTTTGATTGTTGATTATTTTATTGTTAGTTCGTTGAATTTATCACCGAATGTCTCTTATATTGCTGGATTTTCAAATGCCTCTTCTATCTTTATTATTCTGGGTATCTTCTTAGGATTCTTCTTAATTAACTACTTGATTGATTTACTACAACTAAGAAAAACTAAAGTTACAATAATGGAAGAATATGAAACAAAGAAAAAAAGATTCTTAAGTAAAATCTTTTCTTTGCCTGAATTGAATTTCTTGGTTCCAGGAATCATTTTAACAATATTTGGATTATTGATCTCGTATCTTTCATATAATGGTGGGGATTATTTTGAAAGCATCATCAATGTTAACTTTTTTATTGGTTTCAGTATATTAGCTGTTCTTGGAATATTGTTTTTACTACTTGCAGTTTTGTTATTTATAAGGCGAGGAATGACTTATTTTTGGTATAGAATAGGTGATTCTGCGTGGAAGAATACAAAAAGTTACTTTTCTCTTGCTTTGAAACACTTATCTGTTTACATAAGGAATTACAAAAATACCATTATGGTCTTTTTTTTGATCGGTTTGTGTATAACACCTGGTTTAATTATAGCTAAATCTGTTGATGAACATACTACACTTGAAGCAAATCTTTCAGTAGGTTGTTCAGATATCCTTGTGGAAAATTGGAATATTGATGAAGGTTTGGAATCAAATATTTCCAGTATCGAGGGTGTTGAATTATCAACTGTTCTAAGTAACATCAATTTAGTTGTGGAAGATTCCAGCGGGTTTGATGATTCACAATATATCATTAACTTTTATGTTATATCAAATATTACGGAATATGTTGAAATCGTTAATTTCACATTACTAACACAAGATGGTTATTCAAAAAATGACATTACTATGTTAGAAACTGATCTTACCTACCTTATGAATAGAAAATATGCTCGAAAAAATGATTACCATAAAGACGAAATATTTTTAACTATGAAAATTTTTCCAACTATTCACCAACCAAAAGAGCTGGAATATTTAAACGATTTTAGCTATTTTCCATTAATTCCAAGAAGGAAATTTGAGGGAACCCTTTTTTATGAACTTTTTAATCAACCAACCTATATTGATTTTATTGTTAGTGAGAATACAGTGGATCTAATTCTGGAATATAGTGCACGTGAAAGAACACAAAAAGACTACTTGATTATTAAAACAGTTGAAGGGGCTAATATTACAGCGGTACAAGAAGAATTGTCGTCAAAATATCAGTTAACTACCTACACATATGAAGATTATCTCACATCCATGGATAGTACTTTGAATTCATTAGGCTTGAAATTATTTAAAATTATAACAATACTCTCAATAGTATTGACAGTTGTATATGGTTGTTTTAAAGCAGCAAATATCTACAAGGAAAGACTACGTTTACTTGAGATTTTTGTTCGAAATGGAGCAAGAAGGTGGCTAATTGTAGGTAATTTTTCCGTAGAGTTTATCCTTGTGATACTCGTTCCAATAATCGTATCAATTGGAATTACCAGTCCTTATCTAAACAATGTTAGTAGTTTTATGCTGAATTTAGTTACAGAATACATAACTTTTACTCTTTGGTATCCGTGGTGGGTTGCTATTTTAATAGGATTACTTGCTTTGCTTAGTGTCTTAATTGGGTGGGGTACAAGTCTCTATCTTTTCGTTAAATCTTACAGATCATCTAAGAGTGAGTAGTTTGCTCTCAAGATTTTGACTAAAAATTCTTTGTCTTGGTTGTAAAGTAGGTAGTAACTTACAAGTCATAATGATTTTTATCATTTTTTTTTGCTCACTGGATAAAACCTTAATTAATCTAAAACTACATTATATTTTTGGAGAAAAGGTGATTCTGTGAGGATTTCCAGATATATTACTCTTTTAGTTATTTTCCTTTTTGTTTCACCAATCTTATTTTCACATGTTATTGCTAATGATAACGAATTCATTGACGATGAAATAACTTCAAAGAAAGTAATTGATGATCATCAAGTAATATCTCCCAATAATATGATTGCTCTACACTATTGCTGGCAGAGTTTAGTTGCAAATGATCGAGTGGCTTATAGAAGCAATGGCTATGGGTTTGAGATCCTAAACATTAGTAATCCTGAAACTGTTGAGGTTATTAATGAGTTTCGATTCGAAGGTTATTCTAATAGTAGTGGTTACCTCGTTTTGAACGACACTTTACTCTATCTTTCAGTTGCTAATTATGTAAACTGGAGTATGGGGTTTTATATTTTTGATGTTGCCAATCATAAGAATACAAGTATTAGTCAATATTTTTTCAACACTAGTTTGAGCGGATTTTATTGCTATGGGTTATATATGAGGGGAAATTATCTTTATTTTTTGGTAAATAGACTTAATGCTCCTATTGGAGGAGTTTTAGTAATTGATTGTGCGAATACTACTCAACCAGTGGAAGTGGGAAGTTATTTCTACACAGAATGCCGGTTTTTTGATTTGGCATTTAATAATAACTATGCATATTTACTCACAGATGATCTCTATTGTGAACAACCAGAAGCTGGTATCCAGATAATTGATATAGGAAATGTTTCGTCACTAACAAAAGTTGGGGAATTTTTCGAAGCAGGATTTTTTAACGCAATTGAGTGTTCTGGAAACAATCTTTTTCTGATTAATCGTTTTTCGGGATTGGATATCCTCGAATTAACTGATCCAATCAATCCCCAAAATATTAGTAATTATGTCGAAACAGATGAGTATTTTCAAGATATTTGTATATCAGAGAATACTGCATTTGTTGTTAAAGCTGCGGGATGCAGTGTTTTGGATCTTTCAGATATACATTCGCCTTTGCGAATTGGAAATTTCAAGTACACTAAAGAACTTGGTGCATTTAGGTTTGGATTGATTGAAGATGACTTACTGTATTTACATAAAAATTCCGAAGATCCAAATCGAATGCTCTTTATTCTTGATGTGTCCAATCCATCAAAACCAACCAGATTGTATCCTTCTTGGATAGCTCCCAAGTGGGCAAGGAATCCAATATCACTGTTTTTTGTGAGTGCTGCAATGTCAATTTTAGGAATTTCCATAATAGTTGTACCTACTGTTTTGATTGTTAAACGAAGAAGAAGAAAATGAGTCAAATTTCTTTGTCTTGGTTGTAAAGTGTTAGTTTTGATTTATTAATTCCTTTTTTCTATGTAGTTGTTGATTTATTGTATTCCCCATACAACTTTTTTCCTAAGAATTTTCCCCATAATGCTCCTGCATAAAACACTAGAATATAGTATATTCTTTCGAAAACATAGAACATTTTTGATCCTTGATTCAATAGATCATCTTCGTAAGCTATTTTGATTATGAATATCCCTATTATTAGTATTCCCACATTGAAAAACGTAGCAATAATTGCTGCGTCTTTTTTATTGTTACTAAACATCCCAGCTGGGATACTCCAAAAGAGGATTATGGCTGTATAGAAAAGTACGATTATGATTGTATCTGGAATTGTCAGATTGATTAAACCCCAGCTCATCATTTCCTCTCCTACATATCCTTTGGACATGGATATTAGAAGAAAAACATATATTATACTCGTAATTCCCATTGACAACGCAAAGAAATTTCGCCTGATACGTTTGAATCGTTTATACCTAAATATTGCAATATTTGTAAAAAACCAGAATGAAATCAAGATTGCTACTGCATATTTGTTTCTGAGTGAAAAAAGTTCCATATTAAATTCGCTATATACTGAATGGAAAAACGATCCACTTGCATAAAGAAAGATTAGAGAAGCTATAATCCCGTTAATCCTCCTGGTACAGATATTGCTCCCAATAGAAAATTGATCACTGCTTTTTATCGCAAAGAATTTAGTGATTGATTTCTTTTCCACAAGTAACATAATTTGAATTGGTAGATATATTAGTTGATAAAAACCCAAAGTAACTAGTATTGGTATTACGAAGAATGGCATTGCTATCTCGTTGTTGACCCCAATTATAGTTATTATAATAATAAAAGCAATAACCGGTAGTATGCTTAACCCCAAGTTAATGAAAATCAGCGTTTTAATTCTTTTGTAATTTTGAACTAAAATACAACTGTTTGAAATAAACAAAAAAACCATAATTATCGGAGAGAAAATATAGTAACCTTTTGATGGTCTAAAAAATTCTAGTGTATATTCGTCTGTCCAATTAGAATAAGACCATTTATAGAAGAAATTTGTGTAATCGAGAGCTTGTTGTTCATTACTCCAGAAAACTTCTTTGACTATAGGTATAACTGAAATTAAAAGTGTAAGCAAAGAAATACTAATACAGCTAAGAACTATTGATATAACAAACCTCATGAAGTCATTATTATTCTCCCTAACTATGGAATTCTTGAGATGATTTTCCAAGTCAACTTTTCCCCCAATGACAAATTCAATTACCTATCTTTCTACTAAATTATTATATTATTTATAACTATAGATAATAATTTTTATGAATCAAGTTATTTCTTAAATAAATTGGATTTGTTAAGGTTGTTCAATATTTTCACAGAAATTTTCTTGATGAATATAGGTCCAGTTCATTGGAGTGCATATCTTCCTTTCATATTTGGTATCACAGGTTTTGTAATTTTGTTTTCAATCATTGTTTTAATGATATCTTGGTGGAAAAAAACTAAAGTCGTTGAAAAAAATGAGGGAGAGAAAAAACAAACCTAGAACTCTTTGTCTTGGCTGTAAAGTGTTAGAAAAATAGAATAAGGTAAACACCATATATAGTGTTAATAATATTACTTAGCTTGTTTGTGGTGCTGGGAGCATTGAAAAAAAATGAAAACAAAAGCATAGGAAGAAAGCAGTTATTCTCTACTTTGCTGAGGTTGCTATTTATTTGTTCTATTTTTTTATTAGTTTCACTAAATAATGCCACTATTATGGGCGAGGGATTTTACCTCATAGACGAAGTAGATACTCCTTTCCTACAAGAAGCATGGGAGAGTGGTTATGTTCTTTGTGAACAAGACGGGTATCTTTATCTCTGGGTAGCAAATAACTCTCAAGATCCGGGATATAGGAACATAGTACAAATTATAGATGTTCACCAACCTGAGAGTCCTGTTGTTGTTGGAAGGTATGTCTTAAATTCTACTTGGTGGATTAGAGATTTCAATATTAGTGAGAATATTGCGTACTTGCTCATAGAGCGGTCGGTTCTTTGTGTGGAAAGATTTTTAGTAGCACTTGTTAACATTACTGATCTAACAAATCCCGTTCTATTAGGAAATTCTTCTAAGTTAAGTATACCAAATCTAGTTGAGAGTCCAAGACAGATCATTGGATACAAAAATTATACCTATGTTAGCTCAGACGAGTTGTTAATTTTCGATTGCAGTAATCAGACGTCACCCGTGAAAGTGGCGAGTTATCCGTCGTCTGGTGGGGGAATGCATGTCATTAATGATTTATTGTATTTGGTGGGGAATGGCGTAAAAATCTATAATATAACGGATCCAGATCATCTTTTATTATATGGAGAAATTAAAAGTACAAAAAACAACTCAGTTAGTAGTGTGGTGTACGGGAACTATGTCATAAATACCTTTTTGGAATCTGGGATTCAAGTCTATGACTGCGCAGATCCTTTTAATCCAACAATTTGTTGGGATTACGACTTTCCTGAAAAGAAATTAGCTGTTGAAGGGATTATTCATGACATGGATATTGTGGGCGATCGATTATTCGCTGGTGGAAGAAACCTCAGTATTTTCGACATAAGCGACCCTTACAAAGTGAAAAGGATTGCTCGGATAGACACCGGAGGCCAAATATTTGATCGACTAACAGTAACAGAAACACACTTGTTCTTATCCATTAGTGAGACTATCAGAACCTACTCATACGTTGAGAATTCTGTAGGACGGAATCTGGGTTTAGGACTTGGTATTGGTTTGCCGATTATAATTGGATGTTCTCTTCTAATTCTGTGGAAGAAGAAAAGTGGATAGAGATGATTATTATTAATTGTCCTTATTGAATATTATTTCAGGATATTTGTCACTAAAAAAGAAGGGGTGTATAATTTGAATTATATAAATTTCATTTCAAAAAATGCAATGGGTAAGAATGGAGAAAAATTTGGTAAAATAATTCGAATAGAAGACCTGATAGGAAAAACAATAAAAAAATATAAACCATATGCTATTGTTCAAGTGAATCGGTTTTTACGAAGAAAAATCTTTGTTCCAATTGATCTTGAAAAAGTGATTAAGGAGCAAGAAAGTCAGGTGTTGTTTGATATTTCTAAGGAAGATTTTGAGGTAGAGATAAAACGAATAGAGGTTTTAAGAAAAGAACGTGAAACATATGATGGTTTTGTGCCACTTGGTAGCAATATGTATATGCATGGTAATCCTGACATGAGACCAAAACCTCGTAAGAAGAAGAAATAAATAGTGAATTCTTTGTTTTATCCACTTTTTTATGGAATCCTTCTTTTAATTTAGCTAGTTTTATAGTAGAAAAGAGCTAGTATATTGGTACAAGGGTGGGTATTTTGACGAGAAACCAGTATTGTCAAGTTTGTGGTTCTGAAGTATTAAGTGATAGAAAGCGAAAAGCAATAGATCGATCAGAAAAGCTGAAACCTAAAGGGAAAGGTTTTCGAAAGAAACTAACCATTAGTATTCTCGCTGTATTTATTTTAGTTAGTATTACTGTTCCCTCTGTTTATATTCCACTTGCTCGTAGAGCACAGTACCCTGGAACAATCGAATTACTTACCATTACGACTTACACTGATAATCTAGAGGAAGACCAGCTTACCTTGATTATGGAAACAGTAGATGGAATTGTTAATATTGAGAAAATACATTTGCACTCTCTTGATAGAGAAGTACGCTATCAATCTATGATGGTTAAGCAGGAGTATGCTTGGGGTGCTCATATCATAAGAACATTCATGCTCCAAAAAGATATACTCGTAGAGATGAATTATGGCCTGTCTATTCTCATCGATTATCGCTATGGTAATCAATGGCTTACTTATTATTTTAACTAAAAAATAATTCATTTCTTTTTTTCTTTGTTATTCTTGGAGTATTTAGGATTGGCGGAGACTTAGTTTTGCTGTTGGATCATTAAGTTGTTATTTTAGTTTACGTATAAAGAAATCTACGATCAGTTTATTCTCTTCTATTGCCTTACTTACCTCTCTTCCTCCATGTCCAACATCACCAAATTCGTGATACTCGAAATCTGTTCCTTCTTGTTTTCCTAAGTCAAGCAATTTCTGTTTGAATAACCGGGATTGACTGATAGTACACCGTGGGTCATTTACACCTTGAATCATGAGGATTGGAGCGTTTACTTTATCCACATGATTTAATGGACTTCGATCCTCCCAAAGTTCTTTATTTTCTTCATACTTCCCTAGCAATCCTTCAAAGAATAGCTTGTAATCTAAAGGAAATTCGTCGTAGACTGTTTTCCAATGAGTAATACCATACATAGCTGCTCCAGCAGCCCAATTATATTCTGCATATTTCGTCATGAGGATATAAGTCATATATCCTCCATAGGACCCACCAAAAACGCCAATTCGGGAGGAATCCACATATGGTAATGATTCAAGATATTTCTTACCATATACATAATCCATGGCATCTCCTCCACCTAGATCTTTTACATTTGCTTTCAAATACTCTATACCAAAACCCACAGAACCACGAGGACTGGGGCCTAAGATTACAAAACCTAACTGAGAGAAGATTTGTAGTATTGGTAAGAATAATAGACTTAATTGTCCCCCAGGTCCTCCAGGATGAAACATCAAGGCAGGAGCTTTTTGTCCTCTTTCTATTTTTGGTTTATAGAGAACTGCAGGTATCTTTAATCCATCGAAGGATGGATATGTAATATGTGTTCCATTTATCATTTGCTCTTCTGGAATGCCAAGCTCAGGTTTTAAAACAATTTCTTCTTCATCAGTCAAAAGATTATATAATGCTAAACTCATTGGCGTTTTCGGATCACTTCGAGCATAGGCGATATAATTATCATTTAAGCAAAACGCTCCTTCAATCACCACTCCCTTAACATTTAGCACGTGCTCTTCACCAGTTTGAACATCATACACTACTGGAATTCGCTCAAGACCTTTGAAACGAATAGTGAGTAATTTCGAATTGTCTCGGCTAATAGCTTTGGGATTTTCATCGTATTGCTCATTTCCAAACCAAGTAATCTCGTTCGTTGCGAGATTAAGAACACCAGCTTGCCTTGTCTTTTTTCCATTAGTATCAACCACCAAATAATTCCCGTCTCTTGAAAGGTCAAGAACCCATTCACGGGATTCTGGTGAGAATCGATATAAAAGATGATTCTCTTTGCCATCTGCTCGAACAGCCCAGATATCCAAGTTCCTTCGCTCATCTGTTTCATTAGCACTATAATATATCCAATCTTTGACTGACCATAAAGCGTACCCCCTAAATGGATTCTTTTGATCAGTTAATTGAGTGACTTGTTTTGTTGTTAAATCCATTTTGAACAGATTATATTGACCAGTACGTTTTGAAAGAAGGAGGAGAAACTTACCATCAGGAGAAATATCTGAAGGACCTTCATTGAATTCATGTGAAGAGCTTAACTGTTGAACTTCTTTTGTTAAGAGATTCAATTGATAGGTAGCAAATTGCTCATTTCCTTCAACATCTTTACCATAATAAATAATATTTTTATCCGGAGAACGAACACACCAATAATAAGCAAGCTCTCCAGAAGTTACTTGATGAATCTCTTTTGTCTGGGGGGAAAGAGTGTAAAGTTCAGATTTTCCGGTTGCATTCCAGAAGAAATCAATTGTATCGTGAAATTTGCTTTGCAGTCGTAAACGAATGAAAGGAATTTCTGATAATTTCTCAATTAGATCTTTTGCTTTCATAATATCATTATATATTCTATAGATATAGTTTTTTTTGAAAAAGAGAATAAATAACTAAGAACTCTTTATCCTTCACTTTTTTCTTGGGATTTTACAGAGCATTTAGGATTGATGGAGCAGCAGAATTTTTTACTTTTTCCTTTCCTTACCCTTTCGAGATAAACGAGTAGGGTCAAAAGCCCAACCCAGATTGCCTTTTACTCTATGAACACCAGTATCACCAGTATAGGTTTCTCGAACGGTTTGTATCGTCTTAGCTGTTTTCACTTGTTCATCGAATTCTTCTTTTGAAATATCAAACTGAGTATACTGTCCTCCCACTTTAACTATCTTCTCAACATCAATCGGTACGACCATACCCTTTTTGAAACGTTTTTTCACTAAAATCATTGCATATGGTTTGTATTTCTTGATTGTTTTTCCCAACAATTCATCAATTCTAATTATTTTCCCTAATGTGATGCTGTCTTTATCAACAGCGATTTTGCTAACTATACGTGAATAATCCATTATTCTCATGATAATATGATGTGAATTAGCTATTAATATCTTTACAATTTCAGTGCTTTTGTTTCCCATTTTTTAAAAGCTCTCACGGTGAGTAATCAAGCTCTAATTTTATTTTATGAGTGAAATGATCTTCTAACACTCCGGTTTTCGTTTACTTTTTTTGAGAAAAAGGTTTTTTACAACTTAAACAATAACTTAGTCACCAAACAATCTTTGAGGATATGGTTTTGTCTATGGATCCAACAGGTAGATTTTCGGATCGAGTTGAGAATTATATTAGATATCGTCCAACTTATCCTAAGGACTTAATTGCTGAGTTAAAGAAAGCGCAATTGCTTTCAGAAGATACTGTTATAGCAGACATTGGTTCAGGAACAGGCATTTTTACTAAACTACTTTTGAAGGCCGGGTGTACAGTCTATGCTGTAGAACCAAATGATGAGATGAGAGAAGCTGCAGAGAAAATCCTTGGGTGGTATCCAAATTTCGTTAGTGTTAATGGGCAAGCTGAAGCAACAACGCTTGGGAGAAGAAGTGTAGATATGATAGCAGCTGCTCAGGCTTTTCATTGGTTTAATACGGACGAAACAAAATGGGAATTTAAGCGTATATTAAAACCAACAGGTAGTCTTGTTCTTGTTTATAATTCAAGACAAATTGAGCGAACACCTTTTATGAAAGGTTATGATGAGTTGTTGAAAAAATATTGCCCTGAATACGAAGGCATAGCTCAACAATATATTAATCTTCGACAAGCTAAGGATTTCTTTGGAACAGATGATGTAAACCATTTTGTTTGTAATAATTATCAAATCTTTAATTTTGAAGGTTTGAAAGGGAGACTTTTATCCTCTTCTTATACTCCTAAAGATGATCAAGTTGGATTTGATTTATTATTAGAAGGATTAGAGGCATTATACAAGAAGCATCAAGAGAATGATCAAGTACAATTCACATATGATACTGAGATGTTTTACGGTAAACCAGTTTTTCCTGATGAAGCCTAATACTTTCGTCTATCTCTGCATATAACTTCTTTTTTCTATGAGTTAGAAACTATGTTATGGTTTT
The DNA here is from genome assembly GCA_030629105.1 of Candidatus Heimdallarchaeota archaeon. Taxonomy (GTDB): domain Archaea; phylum Asgardarchaeota; class Heimdallarchaeia; order JABLTI01; family JABLTI01; genus JABLTI01. Next base: position 7,996 of record DAOVPS010000034.1, on the reverse strand, counting down.
CCTCCAGCTTCCTAAAGTAACCAAGAAAACACAACAAAGAGAAGGTCAATTTCTCTATCACGTTGATTTAGATTGTTTTTTTGCAGCTGTGGAAATAAGGGAAGATCCTGAATTAGCAGAAAAACCAGTTGCTGTTGGTGGAAATAGAGAAACAAGACGTGGAGTAATTACTTCTTGTAATTACATTGCAAGAAAATTCGGTTTACATGCTGGTATGCCTATTAACAAAGCACTTGATTTATGCCCGGATTTAATATGTACAGGTCGGCATCACTCTCTTTACAGAGATGTTTCTGATAATATTATGTCCATTCTTTCATCATATACTGATGAAATTAGAGTAGCTTCAATTGATGAAGCCTATCTTAACTTAACTTCTGAAGTGGAAAATGAATATGATGGTGATCCTTTACCACTTGCTAAGCAAATGAAAACAGAAATCTATGAGGCAGAACAAATCAATAGTTCCATAGGAATTGGTCCGAATACAACTATAGCAAAAATAGCTACTGGAGAAGCAAAACCTGATGGTATCAAATATATTCCTCCAGAAAAAATAATAGAGTTTTTAACACCTCTATCTGTAAGAAAAATGAGTGGTATTGGACCTAAAACCACAGAGAGTTTGAAAAGAAGACACGGAATCGAAACCATTGGGCAAATAATAGCAATAGGTGATGAAGTGGAAATGCTAAGAAAGTTTGGGGATTTAGGGAAGTTCTTTTATCGAATTATTTCAGGAAAAGGACGAACCATCATTAATCCAATTAATACCTATGGAGCAAAATCCATTAGTAATGGTAGAACTTTCTGGGGACAGATGGATGATGGGGAACAAGTAACACCAGAAAAAATCCTGCCTAAATTAATAGATAGTGTTCATGATCGATTAGTGAAAAAGAATTTCAAATACAAAACAATAACACTGGCAGTACGTTTACAAGATAATTTCCAAAACATTAATCGTAGTCGCTCATTTTTAGCAGCGAATGATGATAAAGAGCGCATTAAAACCACCATTTACGAAATTTTAGATGAAGTAAAACATGAACATAATAATGCCCCAATAAGAAAAGTTGCAGTTAGGGTTTCAAATTTTACAAAACAAGATCCTTTACAAAAAACCATTACAGAATATTTTCAATCATGATTTCTTTAGTTTTTTAATTCCATGACGTACTTTTACTGCTATTCCTTTTTGAAAGGCTAGCATATATTCCGCTGAAAGTTTTGCTCTACCAACTGCTAATAATTTGTCTTCTTCAGAAACAATTACTACTTCATCTTCTGGCAATATTTCTGGATCAACTTTTACTACATGTTTTGCGAAGACATTTCTTCCATCTGCAATAAACTCGCTGACATCAGATTGAACAACAACACGTCTTTTTGGCATTTTAGTATTATCAATAATTCTTTGTGCCCCTGCAAGACCTATGGAAAATAATCCATCTGTTGGTCTAACTGTTGCAAGACGCTCTCCCTCTAAAATTATCTCTCTCACTCGCAAAGTGTTTTTCGAAAACGTTACTAATATGTTATTTGGAGCTAAAATCTTGTCAAATTTCTTACCGAATTGATATTCTGCAACAACCTTGAGTTGTCGCAATGTCCATGAGTCGGGCTTTTTCGCATCTACGTTCTTATTCAATGATAATATCTCCAGTATTAATCGTAAGAATTCGAGTATTATATAATTTTGTTATTAGTTAATTACTATATCTAAAACGATGTGCTCTACTCCCGGAGAGTATTTTTTCACTCGTTTTCGAGTCATTCCCGCACAAACTCTTCCTTCTGCTTGAATTAATCGTTCAATATTCTTGATTACTTCTGTCTGTATTTCTCTTCGTGCAGTAACAGCAACATGGTAATGGAGAATGCTACTTTCTTTACATAATCTAACAGCTTGTCTGATTTGATCTTCATCGCTATGTAAATAACCTGAAATAACTCGATCAGCTTTCCCTTCATAATTTCTTAAAATAACTCGATTATCTCCTTCAATTGCTTTCATCACGTTTGAAACCTTGTTGAGTTGTATGTTTTCTTCGAGATATTTGTAAGCCAATGGATTAATTTCAGCAGCAATGATTTGTTTTGGAGATTTGTGAACAGCAAGAGGTAATGATAAATTGCCAACACAACTAAACATGTCTATAATAAATTCATTACTTTTCACAACATCCAGCATTCTTTCTCTTTCAAAGTGATTGCCGGGAGAAAAGGTTAGCTTTGCTGCGTCTAATTTGAAGAAACAACCTAATTCCTTGTGAATTGTTTCAGTTTTCTTATCCCCAGCCAAATAATCAAAATTCGGTTCTCTAATAATCCCTCTCGTTGGACCAGTTTTTCCAAGAACAGTTCTCGCTCTCTTTGGTTCAAGTTGGAGAAATGCCTCACCAACTGCATTCCGATATTGTATGAGCTTCTCAGGAATTGTTGTAATTAAAATATCCCCAATAAACCACCAACGGTGTGGAATATGAAGATGCAGTTCTTTTGGAATCTTATCAATTAATAACTCAATTAGAAGCTCTCTTTTAGGACCTATATCTCGAGCCACTTTACTTCCTCAATAACTTGTCTTCCAACATCTTCCTTACAAAATCAGCACTTAATTTGACTTTCTCGGTCATACCTTCATCATATCGAATAGATTGTGGTTGAATACCAATGAATATTGTTTTCAGTTTTGTTAGAAAATGAGTTAGATATTGTGTGTACATTTTCATGGAAACTTTGTGTGGGGTAATCATATACGCAGAATCAACGTTTTTCTCAGAAAAAATCCTTATTGTACCAGGCTCCTCTTCCATTTGTGCTGCATCAATTATAATTAGAAAATCAGGCTCAAAACGCTTAATGACTGCTGTTACAGCTTCAGGTACTGGACCAGCATTGATTAATTTAACATTATCTGGAAAGGTTTTCTTCTCGAGTAATTCTACAACAGCACTTCCAACATAATCGTCCGCGCGATCATAATTACCTATGCCCATTATGCAAATTCTTTTTGTAGGTTTTATTTTCTTCAGAAGCTTTAAGCCTTTTATCTTGTCTGTCATAGCAAATACCTACAATGATCCATTCTTACATAAACGTGGATCCACTAGGGAGCTTATCTATATATTTGAGGAATTTCTCCGGCCAGTTTTTCGGATCAACACCTTTCTGTGCAACAAAAGCTGAAATGAAGCGTTCAAAGCTTCCACCACAACAATTAGACCAAAGTTCTTTCCCTGACTGTGATTTTACAGTGAAACTCTTTGCATATTTGTTTCCTAAAATGGAAACATTCTGAGTTTCGAGCCAATCACTTGAATCTCTTGAACCCCTGTAAGGTGTATAGATTTCAAAATCTATTGTACCTATTTGATCAAATTTTGGTAATTCAACAGTTTTTCCTTCTTCTTGATCAGCTGATCCTTCTTGGGAAATCCACCAAGGAGTAACCCAAGCTTCCCGATATTCTAAATCCAAAATTTCTCCAATTATCTTCCTGAAACCCATTCGGAGATCTTGTGCTGCTTTTTTGACTTGGTCAGGGAATCCAATAACTATGGTTTCTATTCTGTGAAGCTCATCTACTCTTTCAAAACCATGTGCTGCTCCACTTTCATATCTATACGTTGGACCCGACCAATCATAGATTAATATTGGAAAACTATCATCTGAAATTGTTTTACCTTGAAGATATGAATAGAATGGTGGGCATTGAGCATAACTTAATCCTCCAATAGGAGGTCGAAGTTTTTCCATGACTTTTTCCGGTTCAATATCCAAAGTAATTCGATAATAATCAGCAATTTCTTCCCAAAATTCAGCATCTTGTGTTTTTGGAGTACAAACAAAGTAAGGCTCAAATCCTCCTTGATATAATCCTGAAAGGTGTCCGCTTTTCTTCCAAACTTCCCAGGGAACAACCTTTGGGAAAATCATATTCTTGAAGCCAAGTGGTTTATACAAAACATCAACCATTACATCTTTTAGTGCTTCAGTTACAGCTGTAATGGCTGGTCCGAAAATCCATTGATTTCGATAATTAGTTCTTTGGATCCACCCTTCCTTTATCATGTTATCAGTTGGATTTGTTTTAACTACTGGTGTTTTTTCCTCACTTGACCAAATAACGATGTGGTGTTCATCTTTACCTCTTATGAATTCCTCTAGAACCTTATTCCTTACAAGCTTGACAAGTCGGTCAATAGCACCTTTTTCAATAAAATCAATTGGGATATCTTTATCCAGTGTGACTTTTGCTACTTTATCACTGAATTTAATGGATGAAGCAAATGGAAATGAAAATTCTTTTTCCGGTTTACGAGGTATATCAACATCAATTTTATAAGATTTAATCTCTATCCCACTAATACCTAATTTGAATTCTTTTCCAAATTTTCCACTGAAAAACTTCCTCATCCTAAGTAAAGCATGATGGGGCGGAAGTGCACCTCCACTTAAAACTGAAAGAACAAATTCATCTTCTTTCTTAGAAGTTGAAGTAATCTCCCACTTTTTAACTCGAGAGATTTCTTTTAGATCTTTTTCATTTATACCCTTTTCGAGCATTTGTTTTAGCTCCTCTAACCATTCTTCGATTTTTTCAGGAGCATTTTGAGGGAATTTTCCTCGCAATTTAAAACTAAACTGCAAATTATACTTCATTTGTTTATCCTCTGATTCTAAAAGAAAACCAACTAAAGATAAAGTTTTCTAGGTATTCTACTCTAAGAAATAAATGCATCAATCAATGGATAGATTGCAAAGAGAACTGCCATAGCTAGGAATATTAAACTATATAATCCTCTTCTCTTTCGCTTAATATCAAAGTACATAGCATTTTGACGCATTTCTGCAACTTTCTCAAAAGAAAAGGGAATGTACTTATCATCTTTGTCTTTTTCTGGGAAGAAAATATTTGTTGTCCTACCACCTTCCATTTTAACTTTCTCAATATATCCTTTTTCTTTTCTTTTAGGATCAAAAAGAGCTTTTGCTTTATCAGAAAAATCCTTGAAGATAATTGGAAAGAATTGAAGCGAACCAATTTTTAAACCATATTTTTTCACATTTAATTCATCTAGTTTTTTCTTTCTTCTAACAAATTTTAATTCTGTGGATTTAGCGGAAACCATCCATGTTTCTACGGAAATGTTTTCGGTTTTCTTAATACCAGTAAAAGCATCTGATAATTCAGAGTAGAATAAACCATCTTCATTAATTGCTATTGTTTCCTCATAGATGACTTCTTTCGTTTTATCGTAAATAGTTAGTTCTAATTCGTTATCAATACAATCTTCGATAATGTATCCGGAAACAAACACTCCGGTACCAATTACCGATGCATCGCCAGGAGATACAATTCGGATAGGTATATTTCTTTGTCCACCCCAGGCACCTAGTATTGAACCTGAAAAGATTGCCACTCCTAAAAGTATCAGAAACATTATTCCTATCCAATCAGAAAAGTTTCTAGTACCACCACCATCTGCATTGTCAATTATTTTAGCCAGGCCAATAGCAAGGGCAGCTAAAACTAATGCAATACTAATCATAATAACAACTATTTTCCACACAGCAGGAGGAGGTTTTGTTTTTCTTTCCTCTTTATGCAACTCTAATCGAAGTTCGTCTATTTTTCCTTCTTCTGCATCAGAGAAAAGTTCTAGGTCATCATCTTTTGGAGGCATTGGAGTAACACCTATCTATTATTGACAAACTACCCTATTTTTTACCTTTTCTTACATTCGGAAAATAGCTTTTTTGAGGACCAATCACAAGAACAAGTACTCCTAAATGAAAACTAATTAACAGTCATCATTCATTTCCTTACAAATTAATCTGTGAGCAATTCTTGAGAGTTCTATTGCTGACTTGTGTTCCTCTAATTTTATAAAAATAACAGCTAATTTGTTCCAGATTCGGGCATTTTCTGGATCAAAAGATAATAACTTCAAATAACAACTCAAAGCTCTAAGATAATTTCCTTCCTTAAAATGAACATCAGCGAGTTTCTTAATTAACGAACTACTATCACCATTCTTTACAATACTCTTTTCTAATTCCTCTATTTGAGAGGTTTCCTTATATTCGAGACTAACCTCAACTTTACTACTGTTTACGTTCATTTGTTTACGATTCTCCTTTCATGCTTTATATGTTAATTTCACAATGGATGTGGGACAAGACTTTTTGGAAATTCGTTGCACCATTAGTCTCTAAAAACTGTAATAACTCATCCAATTTTAACCAACCAGCTCCTTCTCGCTGCTCATTTAGTCCGTCATTATCTATGATTCTTCTACCAATAAATTCAGAAATTTGTTTAAAAGGACCCTCTTCTTTTTCATAACAAGCAGAAATGATGACTTTTTTCTGGGCACACTTTATGGCATTCTCTATTAGTTTTTGATGATTTGGTGTAATATGATGCAAAATATCAGCCAGTACCACAGTATCTGCTTTCAAATCAGATAGGTCCCCTGTTACATCTCGCTTGTAAAAAGTACCTCTGTTTTTCTTGTCTGCAAACACAAGAAAATCTTCATTTAAATCGATTCCGATATATTGAATTCCTTTTGGTAGGAAGGTTTGCAAACTTGCCGTTCCGCAGCCTAAATCTAAAACGGAATCGCCTTCAACACTTTTGGCTAATGTTTTAGGCATTAATTCACTCGGATCATTTAACCAGATAGTGAAATCATAGATTCGTGGGTGTTGATACATTATCCCGAAATTCAATCTTTCTTTGAGTTTTTTTCGTTGTGGTTTTGTATATTGGATTTGTGAAATGGGGTAACTAATGTTCACTTCTTTCATTTCATATTACCTGCCGATGAGACCTCGCAAAATATATCGAAAGTTCTCAAATATCCCCCCAAAGCTTTTCTTTAAATAGATACAATTTAATCATGATTTGAAACCTCTAAGAAAATAACATTTTTAGCTATTTAAAATGAAAATTTCCGGAGTAGAGAATTGCAATGAACTCTGAAGTAAAGATAACAATAACTGGAACAGGTTTTGTAGGACTTGTTACTGCTGCAATATTCGCAGATAGAGGATTTAGTGTGGTAGCTCTTGATATTGATCAAGAAAAGGTTGATATCGTGAACAAAGGAGAAGCATTTTTTTTTGAGCCAAATCTTCCCTCCTTAATTCAAAGAGTTGTTCTCAAGAAAAAAACATTAACAGCTACTACTAGTATTGCTGAATCTATAAAATCGAGTGATGTAACATTTATCTGCGTTGGGACTCCCTCTCGAGATGATGGAAGCTGTGATCTCCAATACATAGAGCAAAGTGCAAGAGATATTGGTCAAGCAATTAAAGAGAAAAATGATTATCATTTAGTAATAGCAAAATCTACAATTGTTCCCGGAACAACTCGTAACCTTATCAAACAAGCTATTGAAGAGGAATCAGGTAAGAAAGTCGGTGAAGGTTTTGGATTATGTATGAATCCAGAATTTTTGCGTGAGGGACAAAGTGTTCATGATGCTGTGTATCCTGATCGAATTATAATTGGTGAATATGATAAGAATTCGGGAGCAATGCTTGAAGGAATTTTCAGAGAACTCTACAGTGAAAAAACAGATGAATATACAAAAAATTGGCAAGCAATTTACAACAAAGAAGTACATTGTCCTGAAATTCTTCGGTTTCCCTTAGAAACCGCGGAATGCATAAAGTATGCGAACAATTCATTTCTCGCCACAAAAATTTCTTTCATAAATGAATTCGCTAATATTTGTGAACGAATTGAGGGTGTAGATATCAATAACGTTGCCAAAGGTATTGGTCTCGATTTTAGAATTAATCCAAACTTCCTACGAGCTGGTGCTGGTTTCGGCGGTTCATGTTTTCCTAAAGATGTCAAAGCAATCATGAAATTTGCAAAAGATATAGGTTATGACCCTAAGATTTTGAACAGTGTTTTGGATGTAAATGCCCATCAAGCGAAACGCATGGTTGAACTTGCGGAAGAAAAGCT
>DAOVPS010000220.1:0-3845 GCA_030629105.1 Candidatus Heimdallarchaeota archaeon | reverse complement strand
TTCTTCCTGGTACTGGCGTTTAATATTGTTGGCGATGCTTTACGAGATGCTATGGATCCAAGACTCAGAGAATAGACTGAATGTTTACATTTAGGAATGAATTGGTTTGATACCAATTCAATTTCTTTTATTTTCTTTTCAATCTTTCAAAATGAATTACAAAAGAATTTTGAGTATATAACAAAAAAAAATCTATAAATGATTTGCAAAGTTCTTGAAACCTTAACAAATCATCAACAAATTAAATACTAAGTTTTCCCTTTGATCTTATCTTTTTGTGAACCCATAACTTGTTCAGCCAACTCACTAACTTCAACATCTTTCCAGAAATGACAAGCAACAAATCTACCAGTTTCTTTTTCTTCCAAAACAGGTATGTCTATTGAACACTTCTCCTTAGCGTATTTGCATCGAGGATGGAATCTACAACCTTTTGGTGGATTTATGAGTTGCGGAACACTTCCTGGGATTGTAGCTAGTCTGCCCTTTTCCACATCTAAAGAGGGAATACTTTCGAGTAAAGCAATAGTATAAGGATGCATTGGCATTGTAAAGATATTATAAGTTGAAGCAACTTCAGCAACACGACCTCCATAAAAGATGTGTACTCTATCTGTTAGTTCAGCAACAACTCCAAGATTGTGAGTGATTAGCATTAATGCGAGATTATATTGTTCCTTCATATCTTTAATTATCTCTAATACTTGTGCTTGAATAGTTACATCTAAGGCAGTGGTTGGTTCGTCTGCAATTAATAAAGAAGGTCTAAGGGCTAATGCTCTAGCAATCAATATTCTTTGTCTCATACCACCACTGAATTTGTGAGGATATTCATCAATACGATCAGCTGCGTCTGAAAGACCTACTGATGCTAAAGATTCAATAGCTAATTCTCTTGCTTCAATTTCAGAAATGTCCCTGTGCATTGCAATTACTTCTATCATCTGATCAGAGATTTTTAGTACAGGATTCAAAGAAGTCATTGGATCTTGAAAAATCATAGCGATTTCTTTTCCACGAACTCTTCTCATTTCTGATTCTGATAATTGAATAAGATCTTGTCCTTTGTATAAGACTTGTCCACTCATAATTTTTCCATTTGAAGCTAGAATTCTGAGAATAGAATAAGCGGTTTGGGTTTTACCACAACCTGATTCACCTACAACTCCAACAGATTCCTTTGGAAAAACCGTTAAGTCAATCCCAGCTAAGGCTTCAACTATACCTGATTCTGTGAAGAAATTCGTGACCAGACCTTTTACTTCCAGTAATGGTTCCATAGAATTCACCGATTTTGTTCTGATAGCAAATATAATTTCTTTTTATTAAGTCTTTTCTGTAGATTCAATATTCACTTTTATTTTTGAATTTATTGATAAATTACATCAAAATAAGGGATTCGATCTAGTACTTGAAGATTTTACGCTCAAAAACAGAGCGCTAATTTATGAGAAATAAAATATAAAGAAAGGTAGGATAAAAAATCCCTACACTTCTGGATAATGACATTTAACGAAATGTTCATGTTCGATTTCAATGACTGGTGGATCTTCTTTAATGCATTTCTTTCCATCAGATTTGTAACATCGAGGATGGAATCTACAACCTGAGGGAACATTAATCGGAGAAGGAGGTTCTCCTGGAAGTACTATTCGCTTCATTTTACGTCTCGGATCTGGACGAGGAATTGCAGACATCAATGAAACAGAATAAGGATGAGCAGTTCGTGTAAAAACTTGCCTATTTGATCCGAATTCAACTATTGTTCCAAGATACATAACTGCAACTCTGTCACTTACATGTTTTATTACAGAGAGATCGTGTGCAACAAAAATATATGTCAAATTGTAATCTTTTTGAAGGTCTTGCATCAGATTAAGGATTTGTGCTTGAACAGACACATCAAGAGCAGAAACTGGTTCATCTGCAACCACTAGTTCTGGATTGACTGCTAATGCTCGAGCAATTCCTATTCTTTGTCTTTGCCCTCCAGAGAATTCGTGAGGATATCTCATCGCGTGATAATCTTCCAAACCAACTGAGTCCAATAAGTCGAAGACTTGTTTTTCTCTTTGTGCTTTTGGGATTTTAGATTCATGTATTTGTAGTCCTTCACCTACGATATCCATGATTAACATTCGCGGATTTAATGAGCTGTATGGATCCTGAAATATCATCTGGACATTTCTTTTGAAATGCATTTCATCTTCTTTTGTATGGAAAGCATAGATATCTTGATTTCGATATAATACTTGACCTGTTGTAGGTACTTCTAATTTAACAATAACTTTACCAGTAGTTGTTTTACCACAACCGCTTTCGCCAACTAAACCAAGGGTTTCACCTTCGTAAACAATTAAATTGACACCATCAACTGCTTTGACGTTTGCCACTTGCCTACTTCCAATAAAACTTTGTTCCTTTACAGGAAACCATTTTCTTAAATCTCTTAGTTCTAGAAGCACTTCAGCTTGCGGTGACTTTGAAGCCATTTCTTTATCACGCTCTTAATTATTGCATATTGAGATAAACTTCAATACTCGTTTTATCGATTGATTTTAGTTCTTTATGAATATTTCCTTTGATATTTACAATTCGAAATATCCAAGTTACTATTAGTAATTAAATAAAAATAATCATAATAAAATGCTTCCTAGATTCTGAAAAGTAGAAAAAAACATTAAAAAGGGAAGGTAATTACTCATTAATAGTTGAATAAGAAACATTTCTCATTTTTCCCAGAAGAACCTACACTTTTTTAATGTAGTTTTTTATAATATTGTTGAGATTAGAGAAAAATAAAATGTAAAAGGCGTATCGTTAAAAAAAATCCTTGAAGAAGGTTAAATCATGTCAAATGCTGTATTGGAGTGTAAAGATGTTTTTAAGCAGTATGAGCTCCGTTCAGGTCCTTTGGAAGTTTTAAAGGGGGTCTCTTTTGATTTGAAAGAAAAAGAACTCCTAGCCATAGTCGGAATCTCTGGAAGTGGGAAAACTACTTTGTTGAATCTTCTTTTTGGAATAGATACCATGACTGAGGGTCAAATAGAAATCGACGGAAATAATGTTTCAGATATGTCTAAAGATGATTTTCGTTTGTTTAGAAGAGACAAAGTAGGGATGATTTTTCAGGAATTCTATCTCATTCCAAGTATGACAGCGATTGAAAACGTTATGGCATCGCTAATTATTGCCGGAAAATCTGAAGAACTAGCATTAACAAAAGCGTATCGGTTACTTGAACGAGTTGAAATGCGCCCAATGGCGAACAAGTATCCACATCAATTATCAAATGGCCAAAAACAAAGAGTAGTAATTGCTAGAGCAATAGCGAATAACCCAAAAATCTTGATTTGTGACGAACCGACCCGTGCTTTAGACACTACTCTTGGTGATGGAATAATGGATCTTCTTGAGGAACTCATAGAGAATGAAAATATCTCAGTTATTATGACAACTCATGATCCTGAAGTAGCTGCAAGAGCAGATAGAGTACTAATCATTCGTAATGGTAAACTTGTTGAAGAAAAAATAGTTGATAAGGAATCATTTGATTTTAGAGCTGCAAAGGCGATTTACCGGGACCCTGAAATCGTCGAGAAGAAACCTAAAGCAAAACCAAAAACAAAGAAAAAAGCTTCTACTAAGAAATCGAAGAAACCTAGCAAAAAAAGCTAAACATCTTGAACATTTGGAAATGAATGAAAATTTGGTGTTTATATATGAGTAATAAAAACAATGTCAAATTCAGCTTTTTGTTTTCATTAGCTTTCAAGAATATTCTTAGTCACAAACGGCATATGGTAATTATCATTTTTGGTTTTACTATTTCTATCTCCATGCTT
>DAOVPS010000017.1:0-27482 GCA_030629105.1 Candidatus Heimdallarchaeota archaeon | reverse complement strand
CATTTCAAGGTATTGAACTAGCTTTTTCCCAAAAGCTGACCAAAAGTCCAACCCAATTATATCTTTCTTTTTAGCATTCATCCGAACCACTCAATTGTAAAATCAGTTTATTCTTCCAATCTTTCTAGTTTAAAGCACACAGGTCTTTTACCATCTGAACATACTGTATATATTACACCTGTAGGATAACCTGGAATTTCTCCACCAAAAGCAAGTAAATAGAAATCTTTTCTGAAATCAGCAAAAGCCCAATTACAAAAACCCTCAGGTTTTGTAAAACCATCAGTAAGAAACTCTTGACCTTCCTTTAGATGACAAGGTTCTACAACTGTTCCATCGGTTCTTACGAATTTTTCCCCGAAGACATCTTCAGGTGTGAATACTTTGAGTACTGTGATCTTAATTTTTGTCAATTCAAATAACTCCTAGATTGCAATTAAAGAATTTTCAGATTATTCCTCAGGTAATCTTTCTAATTTGAAGACAACGGGTCTAATACCATCGGGACAAGCTACATAGTCTATACCGTCTCCAGCCCAGTCCTCAAATTTACCACCATATCTAATGAATGTAATCTTCGGATACATTCCAAACCACGCATGATGACAGAAGTCTTCAGGCATGTTTCCATTTTCACTGATGTAAGTTTCACCTTCCTTAAATCCACATTTAGTGATTTCTTTACCACTTGGTCTGTGAAAAGTTTCTCCAAACACTTCTTCAGGACCAAAATTCTTGACTACTGTAATTTTTATTTTTGACATATTTCTCACTCCATAAAAAAAAAAGAAAGATGGAAGTTTAATCTTCTATCCTCTCTAATTTGAAAACAACTGGTCGAACACCATCGGTACAACAAGTATGCTGCAAACCTTCTTTTGCCCAATTCTTGAAGTTTCCATCGAAGTTCAGAACTGCAGTATCTTTGTAAATGTCTCTCCATGCCCAACCACAGAAACCGTCGGGTTTATTGAGATTTTCAACAATAAACTCTTGTCCATCTTCGAATGCTGTGCATGCTGTTACTTTCTTGCCGTTTGGAGTAGCATAACCTATCTTTCCAAAAACGTCTTCAGGCGCAAATCGTTTTATTACAGTTATTTTTATCTTAGTCATAGTATTACTTCCATTTTTTTTATTCTTTTTATTCGTAGGTGGCGTCATAGATCTTATTGACTATTTGCCACGAATCATTAATCTTCAAAAGATTCAGTAAATCCAAAAAGATAACAGAACCCTTCGAGTGTTCCACAACGGTCTTAACTTTAGCAGAAGCAATAGTTCCTACAATATCAACTGAAAGAATTTCCGAAGTTCGTTTGTATTTTGGGTCATCAATTGGTTTTCCGAGACTATCTTTCCAGAAGTTCTTGTCATAGATAACTAGTTTCTGCTCTTTATCTATGCCAAACATCTTTGCCTCATCATGCCAACCTTTTGCTAGGATCTCAAAGTCTCTTTTGATAGTTCCCTTTATGTAGTAGTTGACTGCTTCTTCTACTCTTGCTAACTCTTCTTTAGTTGTCATTTTCATAAATCCCCAATAGGGTTTAGTTTTATCCCAATTTAGTTACAGAAAAAAATTACATGTACATTTGGGATATTGTTTGAGAAGAATATCCTCAATAGAGTATAAAAATTTTCTCATCAATATGAGACATCGGTCTGGTAAATTTCAGAAAAACTTTTAAAGCAATATTATTGTCGAAAATCGATGGCCTGGGCGGCTTTCTAGGTAACAATGCCAACAGCTCTCAATTATATGTAGTCATAACCGATTTCTTCAGCTGTCAAATCTTTAACGTCTTTGAATTTTCTTCTTTGAAACCACAGAAGAGATTTCAGAAAAGCACATCGAGTCCTCATTCTAAGATATTTTGTTTTTGAAAAGGGCTTAATGCAATGAAAACTGGAAGACATGATCTTATCAGCTTGATCCCCATCCGGTTTTAATTCTTGATTTATTACCCCATCATACTTGATTTCTTTGAGAAAGGCAAAGAAGTCGTTGAAAGGCATTTCCCCTAAACCAAGCGGTAAATGTAAATCTTCTGTTTTTGTGCAATCAGAAATGTGTACATATACGATATCTTTCACCAATTCTTCTGGAATATCTAACCAAGTTTGCCAATCGTTCACATATCTATGAGAAATATCCAAGGCATGCCCAGCAATTTTCTTACCTAAGGAATCTTTTGCTTGTCGATAAAAATCAAGAAATTGCTCATCAGTAAAACCAACAACGTTCTCTAAAACCAAAGGAACTTCGATTTCAGCCATTCTTTCAAACATTAACTCATAAGAAGCATTAGGGTCCTCAGGCATATGTGCAAGAACGAATAGCATGTTCAAATCGTCTTTTCGTTGATTAATGAAGGAGACAACCTCTTGCATTTGAATTTCATATATCACAGTTTTTGAAGAGAAATCGAAATTATCTCGATTGAAGATAGGTAAATGGAAAACAGTAGTTGCACTACCGAGACTCTTGAGGACTTCATCCACTTTAGGGATAACACGCCAATTGAACTCAAAGTGTTCTAAAGGAATTTTTCGCAGCAATTTTACAATAAGATCTAAACCTAATCCTCTGATTGGTTCTAAGCCAAAGCCAATTCTCATACATTGCACCAAGATTTGAGTACTAAATATCCACCTATAGTAAGAGGGAATGAATGTTCGCTAGTTTTATTTTAATAGCTTTTGTCAAGAATTAAAAATATAATAAGATTATTTGAAGTCAATTATTTTCCATTTCCGATTTTCATAATCGAATAAATTCTGCAAAGGAACAAAATTTGATTTATAAAATTTAATCGTAAAAAATGAGGACGTTAATCCTTCTTCTTCTAAGAAATCTTGAATTATTTTGCAAAAGGGATGTGTATGAGCTACGCCTGGAAGGTTGAAGATATGGCGATCATATATTGTATTTTGTCCCAATAAAGAAAATACACTTAATTTCTTAATTACTTCATCAAATTTATCTCTTGTGAGTTCATTAGTTGTCGGAATCTCAAAAATTAGGACTTCAGGTTTTCGCTTCATTAGATTTCTCATATACAGTGAAAATGTAAGTAACTCTCTGTTTTTAGCTCGCGATTCATTTTGATAAAGCAGATCAGTTTGTGCATCAACGTCAGTCATTAGGATATTATTTTCCAAATAAAACTTCTTAAATTCATTAAGTGTCACACCATATCTTGCTCTAAGTAGAAGTCTAGAAGTTATTATGGAAAGAAAGTATAGCAAATTATAATCTAATTGTAGTGATTTAGTTGATGAAGGTATTTTTTGAGCTCTTTTGTAGCTGTAGAAGGTATACTTCCTTAGTGAAGGATCTTTCTGATTAATCAGTGTCTTAAAGACACTAAGGGTTGGTTTATTGGGAATATTTGAAATTGCAAAATACCTATGTCTTTCCCTAACTAACTGTAAAGTAAAGTCACTTATTAAATTCTTACTTTTCATTTTGCTTAGTTTGTCACTAAGTTGATCACTAATTATGTGAGGACAAATCAAAGTTGGAGAATATATAATGTCTGAATTTGAGTCTGTTCCATGAAAAAGTGATTTTAGGTAAGGAATTTTAAGCAAATCTTGAGTTAATTTTTCAAGAAGTCCATTCTTGTTTAATGTAATTTTGAACAAATAGTTATGAAGATTTATCTTTTCATAATTTATGTCAGAACGCCAATATGTAGAGAAGGTTTCATTTAAAGCTTTAAAACGTTTAGCAATTGTTTTCTGAGTTAAATCAAGTTTACGAGCAATAAAAGAGGTAGTACCTCGTTCATATCCTAATTCAAGGAGAGTTTCAATCAATTCAATTAATTTCAAATTAGTATAAAATGGCAATATTGATGAACTTTCTTCAAATGTATTTGAGAAGGTCCACTCTGAAAATTCCTCTATTTTTCTAGAAGTTGTCTGTTTTTTATCAAATATCTCAATAGATATCTCTAAAACTTCGGTGAATGGAATGTTATTACTAATTAAAAGCAATAGCAAATTATCCCAATAATAATTACTAAATTCAGCAATTTCTTCAGGATAGATTTTAGATCTTATAGCTGATAAGACAGGATTATCAACAGTGGCAATGTTAAATAAATCTACTAAGAGAAGAACTGCTATTATGTTGATTATAGCTTCATCAACCTCATCAATCTCATTCTTTAAGAAATGAAGAAGACTTTCTTTAAAAATTATAAATGTCAACAGATAACTTCTCGTTTTAGATTGAAGATTCATAATCCAATCGGCAATTACTACTTGATCTCGGTTTCGTTTTAAACCAAAATCTATACAAATATCTTCTTTCACTTTACCAAAAATAAGAGATTTTACCGGAATTATTGGATGTCTTTTTAAAATATTTGTGAGAATATTAATAGTGAAACTAAAAACCTCGTTGATTAATTTTATTAACTCCGATTTCTTGACATTAGAAATGTCATCTAGTAGAGCTATTTTCTCTAATAGTTCTTTCTTAAAATGAGTTTTCATTAAATTCTCAACTTAGTTTTCTTGTTTTATATAATATTAGAGTCAAGTCTATTATTTTTTAACCTTTTTTACTTAAATAAATATCTAAAGAATGTTCCTAATTCCTAGCGCCAAAAAGATGGGATTTTTGTCGCTTTTTTCTAAGAAGAATTTTTCTGTTTTTAATGCTAGAAAAACAGTTTTTTTATGTTTTAAACAAAGGAAAAAATCAACCCTAAGGTTATTTTTGCAGTATTTGAATGTTTAAGTTAGCGTATTTACTCACATAACGAAAATGCTAGACTAGAAAAATGGTTTAGTATGTAAGTAAAACCCAAGAGAAATACGAGGTAAACAGAATTGAAAAAAATAAACCCGAAAGTAATTGGTTTGACTATCCTTCTATTAGGTCTTCTAATTGGAGGAAGTTTATCTGTCCAGACAGGACGTGGGGATCCAACACTGACTCCAAATCCACCAGAGGATGATGGTGGAGGTTAGTCTACAAAAAATATGCGTGGGTAAATTATCCAAAACTGAGAGGGTAAAATCGATTTGCCTGTGGAGCATGAAAAAAGGACATGCTCCTCTTTTTATCTTTCAATTAAACACTAAAAACAATTATTCAGATAGAAAAAATTGCAGCAGGTGTAATTCATACATGAAAAAAATCTTGCTCGTTGAGGATGATGTAAATATTAGAACTTTATTTAGAAAAATTCTCACTGCAAATGGATATGGAGTTATTGAAGCTACTAACGGAGAGGAGGCTCTTCGACTTTACGAGAAGTTAGAAGAAAAACCAGAACTTATTATTCTTGATCACTTGATGCCAAAAAAGAGTGGTCTAGAAGTTACTCAAGAATTACTAAAACAATATTCCCACAAAAATATCCTCATAATTACTGGTTATCCGAACATAGATATGGAATGTTTTCCGGAAGAAACCGTTAAATTAAAGTTGAAACCGATTAGTGTAGAAGATTTTCTCTCAGAGATACAAAACTTGTTACAAGTAAGAATTTGTAATGAAAGAAAAGAAAAGAAAAATTAGAAGTAAAATAAAAAAGATCCAATGTGAATTATAACCTACAAGAAGTTACAATTCAACTAGGAATGATCATAAGACATTAGCTTCACTAATATCTTCTTGGTTTTCGTTTTCTGTAACAATCTTGACAGTAAACTGGTCTTTCGCCATCTGGTTTGAAGGGTACTTCAGTTTCTTGACCGCAATCTGCGCAAGTTACCTTGTGCATTTCTCTTGGTGGTCTGTCGTAGTTACCGTATCTACTCATTTTAGATTTTCACCTTAATTGTGTTATACATACTCAACAGAAAATAAGTTTAAAGATTATATTTTGATAAATCGAACTTAAAAGTTAATTTACTAATAACCACTTCATTCCTATCTTTATCTTTGTTAAATGTATACGAAGGAAAACTTCTACTTATGCTATTTAAACATATGCTTAACGTGATTTTTGGAATCTTTTCTGAAGAAAACTTAAATTAATAATCAAATCAGTTTGATTCGGAAGTTATAGTATGGTTGATTTAGTTATAGAGAATGGGAAAGTCTTTGTGGAGAATAAACTTGTAGAAGCAAATGTGAGTTTAGATAAAGGAAAGATTGTATCAATTGAAAAGAGAAGTTCAAGTTTAAATGCTCTAGAAACCATTGATGCAAAAAATAAGATTATAATTCCCGGAGGAATAGATGTCCATACGCACATTTTGGATCTAATTTATTCTTATAGAGATGACTTTGTAACTGGAACTCAAGGGGCAGCTTCCGGAGGAATAACGACTGTACTAGAAATGCCCTTAGGGATTGAAGGGAAAACGGCATTAGAATCCTTTGAGATGCAATTAGAAGAAATGCGAAAAAAATGTCTTGTGGATTATGGATTAATTGGAGCTGCAGGGCATAATACAATTGACTCCATAAAAGAACTAGCTAAGAGAGGAGTAGTTGGATTCAAGACATTCATGATAAACACACCAAAAGAAGAAGCAGAACTCAAAGATTTAGCAGCAAAAAATGATTATTTCTTGTTGAAGATTTTTTCCGAGATAGCAAAAACTGGATTAGTGAGTTGTGTACATGCCGAAAATGATGGGATAATTGCTCATGAAATTAAAAAGCATCTTGAGACAGGGAGAAGAGATTTTCAAGCTCATACTGATTCCAGACCGGCTATTGCAGAGGATTTAGCTTGTTTGCAAGCAATGATGTTAGCTAATCATGCAAATGTGAAGTTGAATCTTGTTCACATGAGTTCAAGAACTGCATTTGATCGCATTAGAAGAGCGAAAGCAATTGGTTGGGATGTTTCTTGTGAGATTACACCTCACCATCTATTGTTTACCACAGAAGAGGCAGAGAAAATTGGTTCCTGGTTGAAAGTCAATCCGCCAATAAGATCAAAGGAACATAATGATGCTGCTTGGAAAGCGCTCAATGATGGAACAATTGATTTTATTGCCAGTGATCATTCACCATATAGTCACGAGGAAAAGGATGTGAAAGCAAAAGACAACAATTTCTTTGAATGTGGATCCGGAACTCCAACACTGGAAACCATGCTTCCCGTTATGCTTGATGCTGTTAATAAGAAAAGATTAACACTTAGCAGACTTGTTGATGCAATTGCTACTAGACCTGCAAAGAAATTTTGTTTATATCCACGAAAAGGAGAAATCCAAATTGGTGCTGATGCAGATCTTGTTATTATTGATATGCAGAAAGAGTATACTTTGAGAAACAAAGATATGTACACAAAATCCAAAATTACAGTTTTTGATGGAATGAACATACAAGGGAAAATAGAGAAGACAATAGTAAGAGGCAAACTCGTTTATGATAACAGTAAGTTTCTAGTGAAGAAGGGTTATGGTGATTATATTACTCCAAATCCGGATTGTATCTCCTAATTTTACTTGTGGAAACACCGTATTTTACTAAACCAGTTGCAATAATCAAAGCACAAACGACTCCATCTAAAACTGGGACGCCAAGTTTCTTCTGCATTTTCTTATCCAGTCCAGTCATTCCTGCACATCCAAGCACAATAACCTCAGCCTTATCTTCTTCAATTGCTAGTTTGGCTGCCTGCATATATTTTTCTACACCACTTAGCTTGCTTACATCACCTTCTGGAGCTCTTACAGAAGCCATGGCATCTTGTAAATGATATTTTCTGATAACTGCTTCTTTATTTGGTATGGAATGTTTTGCACCTGAAACGACTGAAAAATTGTGTCCAAGCATGGAAGCCATTTTCATTGAAGCTTCGCCAATACCGACTACAGGTTTCTTAGTGATTTCTTTTAGCGCATCCAGATTAGGATCGCAATGACAAGCATTGATGAAGGCATCAAATTTCTCTTCATTTTCCCTCACTAATTGAATCATTCCGGGAGCTGTTTTAACTTCGTCTTCATATGTTTCAATGAATCTTGGTGCATCTGGATTGGATTGACAGACGACTTCGTATTCACCTTTAGCAAAATTATCTGCTGTTTTCTGAATTGCTTTTGTCATCTCCAAATCACTATTTGGATTAATAATTAATATTTTCATTTTTCATACTCCTTAGCGAGAGCTCTTACTCTCAAGATAGTTTCCATTAAAGCTTCTGTTGTTACGACAGGGGAAATTGCTACAACTCGTAAAACTACTTTATCATCCAGTTTTGTTAACGAAATTGTTCGTTCTCGTTCTGCCATAATTCTATCATACACATATCGTTGCAGGTTATCTAACTCTTTCTCCGGAAAGTCTTTTGGAATAATCCTGAAACAAAGGATACCAGTATCCGGTTGGTGATTTAATTCTATATCATCTTCTTTCTTTAATTTCTCATAGAATTTCTTTATCGCTACAAGTGGTGCTCGAAGTCTTTCTATAACTTTAGTCATTCCTTGATGTCTTAGAGAAGTAACAAGTGATAAGGCAGAGAATGATCGAGTTGAGGGAGGAGATTTTAATCCCGGATTTGGTTCTGGATCTTCCTTACGATTAAAATATTCGCTATAAACAGACATCCTTCCGAAATCCTCCCAGCGTTGAACAAAAAGTAATGAATTTGGTATAGGAACACCTAATTGTTTATGGGGATTCCAACACAATGAATCTGCTAGTTCAGCGCCTTCGAAGAAGTGCTTCCACTCAGGAACCAAACTATACGCAAAACCATAAGCTCCATCTATATGTAACCAAGCACCAATATCCTTGCAAATTTTCGCAATTGGTAAAGCTGGGTCTACTGAACCAGTAGATGTAGTACCAGCAGTGATGAAAACACAGAAAATATCCTTGAATTCTCGTATTTCTTTTACTGTTTCCTTTATTTGATTAACATCAATTCTTCGATTTTTATCAACAGGTAAGAATCTAAGACTTTCTTCTCCTAATCCTAACATACGAGCAGCATGCTTTATAGAGAAATGAGCATCAATTGAAGTTAAGACAACTAATCGATTAAGATCTTTAAAACCCTTCAAACCTTTTTCTGCAAGATTAAATCCTTCCTTTTCTGCTTGCTTGTGTAGTGCCAGATATAGTGCTTCTTGATTTCCATAAGTTCCAGAAGCCATGAACGTAGCATCAGCATTCGGTGCAAAACCAAAGAGTTTGCATAAAGCTTTGCAGCAGAGTTCTTCAAGCATAACTCCGCCAGGTGAAACCTGCCAGTTTGTCACTCCCTGATTATATGATAGTGCAATTTCTGAACCCAACTTTGCTCCATCTTCAGGAAAGGCATTAAACATGGATTGAAAACCAGGTTGATCATATCTCATTAAATGAGGAATTAAACGTTCTTCAATCATCTCATTTAGTGCATCAAGTGATAGTCCTTTATCATGAAAATCAACAAGTGGATTCAAATCTTTAGTCATTTCTTCTGGAGTAGCTTTTGAGCTTATTGGAATTCTGTTTTGTTTACTCATTTTAATCAACATCTTTGTATTGGTAGTCACAGGCTCTCTTAAGCAGAGATAAATTTCTGGTAAGTAGATAATCAAGACTAAAGTTAAAGCTTTTTACCTTTGAAAAGGGTCTTGTTAGAATTGGAGAGATTCGAGGTGAAAATTCCGGAAATTTATGCAAATAGAAATATCGTGTTATCAATGGCAGGTTCAGGGAACCCTTGGGATTATTTCATACCCTCTAGTAAACTTACACTAAGAGCACTACATGATGGTTATTCCTTAGCTGAAATTCAAGATTTATTTCAAATAACCAAAGAGGAACTTCAAGAGAAGATTGATTTGTTAATGGATGCCAATCTTCTAAGAAAAGAAAACGACAATTATTATCCCACTTTATTGATTGCTGATGATAAGGAAACATTAAAGACTTTTAATCATTCAAAGATTTTTGGCAGAATTATCGCTGATGAATTAACAAAAAATTGGGAAGAAATCAAAAGTAAATTTACAGAGCTTGAGATAAGCCAAAACTATTCAATTAAGGATCTCTCACTAGCTTTAGTTGGTTCAAAGATTTTGGATATAGGATTACTTGAAGCATTAGTAAAAGATAGAACATTATTAACACCAGCACCAAAACGTCCAAGCCCTAAAAGACCTGATGCCCAATATTATTTTTTCATGCTTGATGGAGAAGTAGAATATTTAGGGAAATATGGTGAAGAATCCAGAGATTTACCTTGGGAAAATTGGCACTTTTTTACTTTCGGGTTAAATATTGTGAATGTAAAGTACAATGAACCTCGAGGAAGAATAGAGGAAAGATGTGATGAATTACTAAAAAGCACAGAAGTGAAAACACCAGACGAATTAGCTTCAAAACTAGGTATACCAATTTTGTCTCGAGAAGATTCACTTATGTGGAAAGAACTCACAGAGAAAGTAGCAAACCGATTATTATTAAGGATAAAAGAGAAAGAAAAGGAATTACTCGAATTTTATAACAACCTAAAGATTAGCAAATATACAAACAATAGTCTTGGAGAATTCATATGCTGGTATATTCACATAGCTTACTCTTGGTCGATTGATTATCTTGTTGAGGAAGAAATTATCTCTATGCCTGCTGAAAAATTTGGATCTCTAATTATTTATACTAAAGGACCACAAGGATTGTTAGTAAAATAATGACCTATTCTTCGATTTTTTCAACAAAAAACGAAACAGGTCGAATACCATCAGGACAAGTAGTATATGCAGTTCCGGGTTCGAAAGCAGGGTAATTACCTCCAAATCTAAACATCTTGATAGTTGGGTAAATCGCTGCCCATGCTGAACTGCAGAAATTCTCAGGCATATTTCCATCAATGCTGACGAATGTTTCTCCTTCCTTCAAATCACACTTTACTACTTTTTTACCGGATGGTAGATAAAAATCGCGACCAATCACATCCTTCGGTTCAAACCTTTTTACAACAGATATCTTAAATTTCACCTAAATACACATCTCCATTTAATAGATTAGTAATTATTCCTCTACTCGTTCTAATTTGAAACAAACAGGTCGAATGCCATCTGGGCAAGCAACAAACATTGTCCCCGGTTCAGTCCAGCTTTCCCAGAAATTTCCGCCAAAAGCAAGAACCATAGCTTCTGGTTGAATTGCTCTCCAACCGAAACCACAGAAACCTTCTGGTTTTTCACCATCTTTTGAAATCAACACTTGCCCTTCTTGAAAAATAGGACATTCAGGTATGATTTCTCCTTTAGGATTTATGTAATCCTCACCAAAAACATCTTTGGAATTAAATTTCTTGATTACAGTAACTTTTACATTCGCCAAAAAAATCCCCTGATTAACTGGTTATTATGTTCAATATTACGTTACTATATAAAATTCACATTAGTCTTAAAATAACAAATGTTGAAATTTGATTCTCAAAATTATGAGAATCAATTCTGGAGTTCTGCCAATATTTATAATATCTTAAGCAATTAGATAAAATGATTCAGTAAATATCCTTGAACTGAAATTATTGCTTAATATAAGCTAGGGGTTATTTAAGATGAAGATAAAAGAAGTAGTATTTCTTAGTTTCATTATTTTATTGAGTAGTCTATTTGTTTTATCAAACAATAATTCAGTAATGGGTGAGGAACTAAGTTTAACAAAAATAGGACAATTTGATGAGTGTTATTTTGCTTATGATGTGCAAGTAAAAAATGATATAGCTTACATAGCTGATGCTGGTAATGGTTTCTGGATTCTAAATGTGAGCAATTCTGCCAATCCCACAGTATTATCTCATAAATTATTAACCGGTGTTGAGCATTGCGTCTATGTTGAAAATGATATTGCTTTTGTGACGGATTACAATAATGGATTAATAATTTTTAATGTCTCTAATCCCTCTAGTCCACAACAAATTGGTAGCTTTGTAAACGGAAACGCAATCAGTGTTGTCGATAAAGAAAATGATATAGCTTGTATAGGAGATCCGCACTTATCGATACTTAATGTCAGTGATATTGCTTTTCCAACAGAAATTTATCGAGATGATGACTTACCAGTAATTGATCTAATCATTAAAGAGGACATTCTTTTTTGTTTAGAGCTCTTTCAAGGACTAATAATACTTAACATAAGTGATCCAGCTGCACCTGTGGAAATCAATTCTTGGCTTACATCAAGTATAATGTATCGGGATATTGAAATTCATAATGAGGTTATTTTTATGGCAAGCAATATTGGATTAAAAGCTCTCGATATTAGTGATCTTACAAATCTTCTAGATCTTGGAGTGGATTCAGGTGGTGACCCAGTAAGGAGTATAGATATTTCAGATAATTTACTCTATATGTCGGAATCAGATGAGAATCTAGTAATACATAATATAACTGACATTAACGTTTTCGCTGAAGTTGGACAGTATACAGAATCAGGACTTGTTATGAACTCAGTATTTGTATCAAATGAGGTTATTTATACAACTGCTGAATATGACGGACTAATAATAATAGGAAGTGGTTCCAATGGCAATACCAATGGGACTCCCTCATCACCGTTAATCTTTGGATTAATTGGTCTGACTTTAATTTGTATAATA
Source organism: Candidatus Heimdallarchaeota archaeon (assembly GCA_030629105.1). Taxonomy (GTDB): domain Archaea; phylum Asgardarchaeota; class Heimdallarchaeia; order JABLTI01; family JABLTI01; genus JABLTI01. Next base: position 14,949 of record DAOVPS010000017.1, on the reverse strand, counting down.
AAATATTCTCGAAAGAAAAGCAAATACTAGGACCAAATTGATTTGAAAAACGATAAAAGGTAACATTGTGGGAATAATCATGAAACAGAAAACTAAGAACCTAATAATTATTGGATTTATTGTCTATTATCTTACATTTTGCAGTTTAGGGATATTCATTACTAATGAAGATTATTTCGTTACTGTTACTACAAATGAAGGCACTTTATATGTGAATTACTTAGGAGAGGTAGATATTGATGTTGGATATAAAATAAGACTAGAAAACGATAGGGCATATGTTTCATCTAACAATGGAGTGGAAATAATAGATATTCAAGATCCAACAGCACCCATGTTAATTGGCACTTATGATGAGGGAGCAATGGGTTTTGATATAAAAGATAATATAATATTTACAGTGGACGCAAATGGATTAGTAGTGGTTAATGCTACAGATGCAGATGCTCTTGAAGTAATAGGAACATCAGATGCTGGTCAATGGGCATATAATGTGAGATTAAATAATACGCTAGTTTTTGCAATATCTTCAGGAGACATTGATATTTACGATATAACTAGTCTAAGTAATCCAGTAAGAGTTGGACAATATTTTGATTCAGGTAGGGGAAACGATATTGTAATCTATGGAGAAATTGCTTATTATGCAGATCCAGATGAAGGATTAGAAGTAATTAATGTGACAGATCACACAAATCCAGAGAAGATTACAACTGTTAGTAATACGCTCGGAGCCTGGGATCTATATAGAAATAATGAACTACTATATCTCGGATGCCATGGAGCAGGACTCAGAGTATTAGATATATCAAATCCAACAAATCCAGTGGTTATTAAACAATTCAATGATGGAGGAGAAGTTTACGGAGTATGCGGAAACGACTCATATATTTTTCTAGGAGACCTACAAGAAGGAGTGGAAGTCTTAAACTATACAAATTCATACACTCTACCAGAAATTGCAAGTTATGTAGCAACACCTCATGATATTGAATTTAATGAGAACTACATCTATTTGGCAGATCAAGATAACGGTTTCATATTATTAGAATTAAGCCAAACACAAAACACTAACACAGCAGGATTAAATTTGTACTTTACGTTTCTAATTCTACCTTTACTAGGTGTTGGAATGATTATCTATTCTAAATGTAGAAGAAAAATTAGTGCTCCAAACACGAATTAATCTTTTGACAATGATTATTTATATTAAAAAAATCAGTTTATTTCCCGCAACTCAAATTGTTACAACGCTTCTTGAAGTATTTTTTGTGATAGCTCTTCAAGTAAATTATAATCAAGCAAGTTTATTAGTTCTTTAATTTTTATGTTCGATAATTTATACATTTTTTTAGTACCATCGCGTCGATCAGTTACAATACCGCTTTCTCTAAGTATTCGAAGGTGCCTTGATGCTAACGGTTGAATTATGGCTAGTTGCTCAACGATTTCACACACACACTTCTCACCATTAGTAAGGAAATCTATAATCTCAAGTCTGATTGGGTCAGCTAGTGCTTTGAAGAATTTCGTTTTAATTGATTTTTCATTTTGTATTACAAAATTCATAAGAAGGAGCTAAATATAACAATATTTAAATATTATTATATTGTTCAAGGCAATATACAACAATTGTTATGTTCTGAGAGTTTTCATGATGACAGAAGCAAAAAAAATCGGATTTGCATTATGTGTTTGCACAGGGAAATGCCCAGGATTTGAGAAAATGGATATGTGGGATTTCATAAATAGAGTGAGAATTGAACTTCCTGTTGAATACGCATTTATACACCCCCAATTATGCGAAGAAGATGGTGACAGATTTTTTGATGATTATTTAAAAGAAGGTCGGAAATACATGATAGCTGGTTGTGCTCCAACGATGCAGTATAAGTTATTTAGAGATGCATTTAAAGAAAGAGGATTAGACGTCAAGAAGGATCTAGTACCACTAGATATCAGAGACATGACAACAGAAGATGCTTTTCAATTGGTAGAGAAAACATTGAAAGAATTAGGAGCGGAATGAAAAATAACCGAAAAATATGACTCTAATACTGCTACATTTATGGGTGTAGTCAGAAAAGAGATTCCTTGGTGGCCGACCATTGATTACGAGAAATGCAATTTTTGTATGGACTGTGACAAGTTTTGCCCCCACAAAGTTTTCGAGAAACAAGAAGATAAAGAAAAGAAGTTAGTAGTAACAAATCCATATAACTGCGTCGTTTTTTGTAGAGCTTGTATGAAATTATGCGAGCCAGATGCTTTAATCTTCCCAGATAAGAAAGAAATAACAGCATTGATTAAAAGTATACGAAGTGAAAGCGATGGCTAGAAAAATTGCTGTTTTGCCTTGTTGTGGAATCAATAAAATCCAAGGATTAGTAACAATAGAGATAGGTTTGAAGCTTAAGGAACTTGATCGCTCAATTGAGTTAATATCGCTTGCAAACTTGAGTGTGGATCAAAAACGATTTCAAGAATTAATCCAAGAATCACAAGTTATTGTTATTGATGGATGTGCAACTCGTTGTGCAACAAAGCTTCTTGAAAAGAAGCAAATTAAAAAAGTAAAAAGAATTTTCATTCCAGAAGAAAGCAAGAAATATGAATATCGTCTCGAGAAAGCTTTGAGATTATCAGATGAAGGAAAGAAATTCGCAGAAAAAATAGCTAAACAAATCTTAGAGGATTTGAAAAAAGAAGCAAAAGAGATTAAGAAACCCATAGTAGAACGTGATTTTGGAAAAATTGAGTATTTTGAAGTTACTTATGATAAATATCATTTTCGAGTACCAAAGGAAGGCTATTACTTCAGCGAAAATGATTGTTGGGTAAAACAAGAAGGTAAAAAGGCACTCCTTGGGATAACAGATTATCTTCAAAACAAGTCGAGTGACATTTTGTTTGTTGACTTGCCAGAATTAGAAACACAAGTAGAGCAATTTGATGAAATTGTTAATTTTGAATCTGTAAAAGCAATGCTCTCGTTAATTGCCCCAGTATCAGGAATAGTAAAAGCCATTAATGGCAAATTAGAGGAAGACCCGAATCTGTTAAATGATGATCCCTATGAGCAAGGGTGGACAATCGAAATAACCTTAGCAGACTTTGATGAGGATAAAGAGTTGTTAATGGATGGAAAAACCTATTTCGAGTATATGAAGAAGAAAATAGAAGAAGAAATGTAAACGGATGAAAGAGAAATGAGTAAAAAAGTGTACATAATTCCTTGTAGCGGAATGGGAAAAGTCTATGGAAGTATTTGCCGACAAGCAGCCTATAGAGTAGTAAATGATCTGAAACCGGGAGAAACAGAGATTGAATGCCTACCATTAATTGTTAAAGGGAAAAAGGAGCTAGTGGATGAGCTCAAAAAGAACAAAGTAATAACACTTGATGGGTGCACAGCGATGTGTGCTTATTATGACGTAGCAAAAGTCATTGACGAACCAGATGCCCATTTCTTATCAACTTCAATAATAAAGGAAAATCGTGAGTTAAAACCTGAACCAACTATATACCCCCTAGGTGAAAATGCAAAGGAAATAATGGAAATTTTTGCAAAAGAAATAGCAGAGAAAGTAGGTGAATTGCTAGATGGAGAAGAATAAACTAATTTTAACAACTAAACCGAAAATTGGTCTGATTGCTTGTAGTGGTGAAAAATTCGTAGAAGGAACAATAACTCGAGTTGCAACAAGAATTGTAGTAGAAAAACTACGACCACAGATAACAACCATTCTTTGCCAGCCACTCTTCATGGCAGGAGATATAAAACATAAAGGTGGAGGAAAAGAGAGGGAATTTGCTAAGATTCACAAAACAATTACTGTAGAAGGCTGTGAAGAAGATTGTGCTAAGATTGCTGTTGAGAGATATAGTGCCCCAGCCGCAGCAACAATCTATGTTCAAGATATTATGAAAAAATATCCTCGATTAAAGCCAAAATCCAAAGAAGAACTCGATGAAGATGGCTTGAAACTCGCAGAGTTAGTGGCAGAGGAAATAGCAGCTACTATAGATGAATTATATAATTCTCAATAAAACTAAAGTAACTGGTTTGATAAAGACTCAAATCCGTTATGTCTCTATTTCTTATTTTTCTCAATTACCTCTTTTTTGATCACTCTATCAAATAATCGAGTCTGATACTTTGGAGCCATAGCGAAGAAACGTTTCCTGAAGGAAGAGAGCCTCATTAATGGTTTTAAGAAAATGCTAAATTGTCCAAAAAAGACTTTTGGCCAATCAAACAGTTTATTCTTTTTGTAATAAGAATAATCTTGTGGAAAAACAATTTGGTAAGTGTGAATTAGATCTCTGAAGATTTTGTGTCCACCAACACCTAAGAAGGTTTTAGTACCAGTATATTTGTCATGTTCGATGCCCCAAAGCATACCATCAATGACATTCTGAATTAAAACAGTTATCTTCTTTGAGTCGTTATACTCATCAGTAACAATACCTAAGAAATTAGCACGACCAACTTCCGACATTCCTTCGAACGCTTCCCTCAAAATTGGCATTTGTCGTAGAGGACCAGAAACAAAGTACGCTTGTTGCTGTCCCATAAAGACCGGTCGGTGACCGTTAAAGAAAGCACGATCAAAGTATGTTTTCATTCTAGATGAGATATATCTATCTTGGGTTTTAAAGGCATAAACAAGTGCATCTGCTGGAATAACTTGTTGCTTGAAAATCTCCATGTAGCCATCAGGATAAAAACAGATATTTTCTGCAGCACATTTCAAACAGCCTAAACAACCACCTTTAATATCTGCTTCATTAATATTTACAACTGTTACTTCACTTGGCATTAATTTAACAAAAGTATCAATCATATTATTCAAACTACTATCAGATTTAGAAGCATCAGTTATGACGGTTACTTTGTAGTCTTTTGTTTTTTGACTAGCCTTAATGCTTGGTGATTTGTAGACAGGATAATCAAAAGTTAGAGGAGAGGAATATTTTGCGATTGTTATTTTATTTTCACATTGACTAACGAAATGCAAGAAGAAATTACGAAGACGTTTTCTTTCATCCTTTTTCATCAAATCCATCATTTCAGCTGAATAACCTCGAGAGTAATTCATTCCAAAATCTTCGGATATAGCTTGTACATAATAATGAGCTAAATGATCGTAGAATTTCCCACTTGTAGAGATACTTGTAACATTTTTCCCTTTGAAATAGGATTGTTTCTTTTGTTCAAAAACAAGTTCAATGAATCGTTTCAATTGAGCAGGTACTAATTGGATGTAAACGGGATATAACCAAATGACACCATCTGCTGTTTGAATGTCTTTTAAAATTGAGTCCAAATATTCTTGATCCTTCTCGATTTTCTTGATTTTTCTTCCGATATGATGAACAACATAGTCGTGCATTGGAAAGTTAGTTTCGATGTATCTAAGATATTGATAGGTAAAACTACTAGTTTCTCTTAGACTACCATTTAATATTACAAACTTCATGTGAACACCTCATAACTTCTTAACTAGAGTAGTAAGATATCTTATAATGTTTTATAAAAATGATAAGTTATGGTTACTTTTACTATTCCACATGAAATTGAGAGATTTTTGGAGTTAACTGAACAAAGTGATTTCAAGAAGAAGATACTAGATTGTGGTGCAGGAGGTTCTAATCCTAAGATTGCGGTATTTAGTGAAAAGGGTTATGAAGCTCATGGAGTAGAGATCTCTGACACTCAAATAGAGAAAGCTCAAAAATATGCTGAAGACAATAAGCTTGATTTTAAAATAATCAAAGCTGATATGCGAAAATTGCCTTACGAGGATGAATCGTTCAGCTTTGTCTATTCATATCATACAATAATGCATCTAACAAAAACAGGAACAAAATTAGCTATAAATGAAATGCTAAGAGTGCTAAGAAAAGGTGGTTTGTTGTATATTAATTTCCAATCAACAGATTCTACTGGGTTAAAATGGGGCAATGATATTGGAGATAATGAGATTCTAAATATTTCAGAAGCAGATAATTATGGTTTTGAAGAATCATTCCATTCCTTTTATAAGAATGACGAAGCTGATGAACTATTTAAAGAATTAAAGTTATTACACAAAGGAAAAACAAGTTTCAATTACACATATAAAGATGAAAAATGTCTAGGTGTTACAATTGATTACATTCTTCGAAAAATCTGAAGAAAATGAGTGATGGTCCAACGCTATTTGGATCTGTCTTGAATGTTTTTATTTAGAACGGAGAAAGTAAAATTGACCGTTTTTCTTATTAGCATTACTTTTTATAATGATTCCACTTTTTATAAATTGTTAGTGGTCGCAAAAGGTTGTATTTTATGAGCGGAAAAAAAGTAGTAATTATTGGTGCTGGAATTGCTGGTTTGTCTGCTGGTTGTTATTTGCAGATGAATGGTTATAAAAGTGAAATCTTCGAATTACATGACATTTCAGGTGGATTATGTACTAGCTGGGAGAGAAAAGGCTATACTTTTGATTGTTGTATTCATTGGCTTGTAGGGTCAGGTCCTTCCATGTCACTTTATGATATTTGGACAGAATTAGGTGGTATAAACAAAGAGACTGAAATTATTAATTCAGAAGTTTTTACTAGGATAGAAGGAAAAGATGGAGAACATTTCTCAATTTTTACTGATATAGATAAATTTGAAACTGAGATGCTACGATTATCTGCTAATGATGAAGAAATTATCAAAGAATTCACAGATGCAGTGCGATTTTTCGTGTCATTTCAATGTTCAAGAGATAATCCTCCACCACCAGAAGTTCAAAGAACCTTTGGAGAAAAAATACCTGCTTTTCTTAAAAAATGGACTACACTGACAACAAATGATTTTGCTAAGAAGATTACAAACCCAGTCCTTAAACAATTCTTCCTAAGAATATTTGGCGATTTTGTTGGCAATACCTCTTCGATTTTTATGTTATTAGCAACGTTAGGTTATTTGCATGCGAAAACAGCCGGATACCCAATAGGGGGATCACGACCATTTGCAAAAAGAATTGAACAAAGATATCTCGATTTAGGAGGGAAGATTCAATTTAAAACTCGTGTCAAGGAAATATTAGTGGAGAATGATAAAGTAACGGGTATTCAGCTTGTTAATGGAGATAAAATACCAGCAGATATTGTTATCTCTGCAGCAGATGGCTATGATACTATCTACAATATGTTAAAAGGAAAATATGTTGATGAAGAAATTAATGGTTACTATAATAATCTAAGACCTTTCCCACCAATTTGTCAAGTATCGTTAGGTGTTGCAGATGAATTTACTGGAATTCCTCACTCAATACAATTTCTGTTAGAAGAGCCTATTAAAGTTGATCCCAAAACTGATCTGAAAGAGATGGGCATTAGGATCTTTAATTTTGATCCAACATTAGCTCCGAAAGGCAAAACAGCACTGGTAACTTTCTTTGTTTCTGAAGATTATGAATATTGGACAAATATGCGTGAGAATAATCGTAAAAGGTACAATGAAGCAAAAGATCGATTAGCAAGTGAGATAATAAAACGATTAGAAAATCGTTTCCCAAATATAAAATCTAAAGTTGAAGTTGTTGATGTTTCTACACCTGCAACTTTTATTCGGTATACAAATAACTGGAAAGGCAGCTATGAAGGATGGTTGCCAAGTATGCAACTTGCTGGTAAAAATATAACAGAAACACTTCCAGGATTAAATAATTTCTTTATGGTTGGTCACTGGACACGACCAGGTGGAGGGCTTCCTCCAGCAGCAATGTCTGCAAGAAAGATTATAGGTATTATATGCAAAGAAGATGGAAAGGATTTTACAACTTCCAAAAGCTCCAATTAAGGTGTTTTTCACAGCATTGCAGTTTTAAAATATAGAATTTAATTATTAAGGAAAAAAGTGGTGGGCCCAGCGCGATTTGATATGGTAATCCATTTAAGCTAAGCGTTAAAAATCAAAAAAAAGACTGAGTGTTAGGAGCCTAAGATATTCCAAAGAACAAAAAATGCAATGAGTGAATAGCTTAGTATTGTTAAAGCTGAATACGAAATCCTTTCCCACAATTTCCAATATGGTTTTTTGTCAATATTACCTATTCCAAACCAAGATAGAATGCTAAAAATTGTCATCCCAGCTATTAATATCAAAGCAATGATTGGAAAAATAATTAAGATGTTTAAACCATCATAGGGATCTTGTGCAAGTAGAACTGTGGAAAAAATTTTTGTAATTATGAAGATAAAAGGCACAATAGAGAAAATTACCAATCCAAAATTTAACCATTTAGCAATTGTAGGAAATATAGCAATCTTATCTTTACGCTTTTTTACTCGGATAAGAGCTAGAATACCCCAAATAATTGAGAAAATAAAAGATATTAAAATGACGAGAAATAGAATTAGATTCAATCCTTCAGGAGTAACGTATAATGGGTGAAGCCGTTCAAAGGAAACGAGGGGTATAGTGAATGTTGAATAAAAGTTCGTAATACGTCCATTCTCATTTCTTATAAAAGCAATTTTATAATCGTATTGACCAGTTGTTTCTACAAAATAATCAGGTTCTATTTGAACAAATTGCAAGCCGAACATTTCGAGATATCCATTATTGGTTACAATTCTAAAAGCATCAGCTAAATAATCATATTCAATAATTTCATAAGGTTCACCAAGAGGTGGTTGAATTATTTTATCCGAGTAAAACCTTCTTGTAGTACAATAAAGACCCCTAAATTGCCTTAATCCTTTATCATAATCATTCATTGGATTAATCTCATTTATATATGGATAAAATCGATCCATGAAATCTTCGAAGAATTCATTACGAGCAATAGACCCTTCTCTACTATTATAAGATATGAAGAAACCAAAATTATCGTCTGGAAATAATGCCATCAAACTGTGGAAGAAGACTGTATCTCCTCCATGTCCAATTATGTGTTCATTGTGTGTATCCATCTCATATAACCCTAGATTTGCTCCAGGAAGATTAGGATGAGTAGTGAAATGCTCTTCTTGCATCATTTGCACAGTTTCATTCAATAAAATCTGTGTGCCATTATAATAACCATTATCTAATAAAGCAATCATAAATTTAGCCATATCTGTTGCAGTAGAGCTGCATGAACCAGCAGGTGGCACAGATAAATATTCAAAATAACCAACTTGACCATATTCATTGTAACCAGTTGACATATTCATACTCAAATTAGCAGGCAATGGTTCTCTAAATGTACTGCTGTTTAGTCCTAATGGTATAAATATTTCATCCTCAATATATTGTTCAAATAATTTTCCAGACATTTCTTGAACAATGTATCCTGCTAATGTAAATCCATAATTTGAGTATGAAGTAATAACACCTGGAGAATGCACTCTATCCGGAAGTATCTCAATAACAAAATCCTCAAGAGATAATATACCATATGCTGAAGAGAATATTGAAGGATATGCCTTTTCTTCAAAACCAGCAGTATGTGTTAAAAGATGTCTCATCGTAATTGGGTCGGAATAGGTATCAGGTATTTTAAAGGCAGTCAAATAACCATTGATATCCGTATCAAGATCAAGAATACCATCTTCCACTAATTGTAGAACTGCTACAGCTGTAAAAGTCTTAGAAATAGAACCTATTCTAAACAATGTTTGATTAGCGATAACTGGTTTAGCGACAGGTGCTAATGTCCTATTTCCATATCCTTTAGCAAAAAATATTTCATTATCTTTTACAAATGAAATTGTCATTCCAACAATATTGTATTGATCTAATTGATCTGAAATGTATTCATCAAGAAAAATCGCTAATTCAGTTTGATTTGAAATATCGGAAGGAAGTAATGAATTCTCATAATCATTAAATAAATCAGTTATTTTTGAAGTATCATACTTATTAAATGAATTCTTCTGTGATAATAGACCATTATTAGAAACTGTATTAATAGTCAAAATTATTCCTATTATCATGAACACAAATACAATGGTTTTTTTCTTAATTGACAAATATAACACAACTTTTCCTGCAAATGATTTGTATTATTTGTTTTATTATAAAAACCAATCCAAAAATCTGATGTAAGTGTTTTCCAAATTGATTTAGTAAAATGTAATTTAAAAATCGTTCACTATAAATTTAGAGCATTGGTGGATCCAGTACGATTTGAACACGCAACAAGCAGTTAAAGAACTTTCTAATTTAGAAATTTATTAACATAGACTGATGTAAATTCATCCGCCAAAATATCCATGTATAACATATCGTATTTCTTGCCACCAACAATTCGAACTTGTCTTCTAAGACCAATTTCTTTGAAACCAACGTTCTTGTAGCATTTAATGGCTGCTTTATTGTAAGCGTAAACGCCAAGCATAATGTTATGTAAATTTAGTAGATTGAACCCATAATCAAGTAGCTGTCTCATTGCATCTTGGCCATAGCCTTTGTTCCAAAAAGATTTTTCACCAATTACTATACCAAGTTTTGCAGTTCTATCTATAGTATTAACACCAAATAACATTCAACGACCAATTAATTCATCAGATTTTAAATCAACAATACTGAAGACGTGAGCACCACTCTGCAAAAAATCATTGATTGTTTTTCTTTCTTTACTCACACTTGTTGGAGTAAAGGCTTCGTCACCTAAAGGAATAGTCACTTCGAGATCTGTGAACCATTCAGCCCACTTTTCAGCATCTTGCTCTGAAATCGGTGATAAATAACATTTTGATCCAATAATTTTCTTAAAGTATTGCAATAAAATCGTGTTGAAGCATTTAATGAAACAATATAAATCGATTGATAAATTAAGCAAAAAAATAGAGAAACTGGTGGAGCCAGCTCGATTTAAACAAATCATTAAACGATAAGATTACTAGGTTTTTCTAGTCAGATGTTAAAATTTACGAAAATCTTCTATGAATTTTACCAGATTGTCAATTGCAGACTTAAGGATTGTCTTACCTGATTCTTTACTAATATTCTCTAATGAACCCACAATTCCATCTGGAGCAAATTCAGTAATATGAGCTGGTAATGAAATATTATTAATATGTAATCCCCAAACTTCCGGTGGTTTAGCAATATTTGCTAATTCTTCTTCTTTTACTAAAGATGGATTAATAGCGAGATTTATGGACGTTTCAATTGCTTCAGCATGCATGAAGATAAAACCAGGAAAAAGTTCAGAAACTAATTTTAAATCAAAGAATTCTAAAGCATCTGGGGTAGCAACTCGAATCTCTTTATCATAAAAAATTTCATGAGCTATTTGTTTCAAAGTAGCGCTATTTCCACCATGACCATTTATTATTATTATTTTGGTAAAACCATGATGAAGAACACTTTGGATATACTGTCTCATTAATTCTTTATACACCTCAGGTCTAACCCACAAGGAACCAGCAAATTGTTTATGAGACTCAGATATACCTATAGGAATTGTTGGAGCGCAGATTATCTTAGCTTTTTTACTTGCTTCTCTAGCAAGATATTGTGCTGTAAAAAAATCAGTCCCTAAAGGATTTGCAGGACCATGTTGTTCTGTAGCACCGACTGGTATGATTATTACATTATCTTTCTTTAGATATTCTTTTACTTCATTTGATGCCATATTTTCTAAAAGCAAAAACTATCCCAACCTAATCTCTTTAGATTATAACATCTAAAAATGAATCCTATAAGTCTTGTAAAAGAAAAATTCGTTCATTAGATTAATTTAAAATAAAAATGGTGGGCCCAGCGCGATTAGAACACGCGACCTTAGGATTAAATTAAATCTTGTGATAAAAAAAGAACTAGCATGAAATATAACTTAAAATGAAGTTATAATTCATCTAGGAATGATTCATAGATATTTTTATACTAATATCTACTTGGTTTTCGCTTTCTGTAACATTCTTGACAGTAAACAGGTCGTGTTCCATCTGGTTTGAAGGGAACTTCTGTTTCTTGCCCACAATCGGCACAAGTTACTTTGTGCATTTCTCTTGGGGGTCTGTCGTAATTGCCGTATTTACTCATTTTGTTTTTTCACCGAATGATTTGTTATACATAAAAAAACGGAAAAATAAGTTTAAAGATTAAATTTCAAGAAATCAAACTAAAAGATTAATTACCAAAAACCACTTCATTCCTATCTCAATGTTTCATTAAATGTATACAAAGGAAAATGCTTATTCAAGCTTTATTAAGCTATGCTTAATATGATATAGGTAATAATAATTTGAAAATTGCTGTTTTAAAATAGAAAGTGGTGGGCCCAGCGCGATTTGAACACGCGACCAGCAGGTTATGAGCCTGCTGCTCTACCAAGCTTTGCCTAGTCCGGAGAGCATCCGCAACTATTGAGCTATAGGCCCTCATTTTAATTTCAGAGAGTTGTCAGTTATTTAAATCTTTTTTCATTCTCAAAATTCAGTGTAATCTGACCAATTTCTATTTTCCCTACTGTTTTAACTGCTATTTTATATTAGAGAAATTGTATTAATTTGATTAAAAGTAGAAATTCTAACCTAATTTTTAATCATTCCACAAATAAGAAGGTTCGTCATCAAATAATTTTTATGCCCAAAAAAGGAAAGGAGTGTGGGTTTACGCATGTCTACAGATGTTGATAAATGGTCTGAAATTATTAGTGTTACATTAGTCTATATTCAAGAAACTCTTGATGAATTAATTTTATTACAAATGCATGAAGGTAATATTCGTAATTTTATTACCCGGATGTATTTTGATATTTCAAAAGAAAATGAGACTGATGAGACTAAGGATTTGCTTGAGACAATTACTTTATTCAGGGAAAACAATCGTAGATTATTTGTCAGTACATTTGATTTCCTTATTGCTCCTCTCCACAATCAAATAGAAGTTTTGAATAAGATAATAGATGATCCAACTCTTGAAGGAAAGGACCAATTAATTAACGCGTTAAATATTCAAGCTAGATCAGAGCTGTTTGTGAACAAATTATGCCATGATGAATACGAGATTATTAGAGAGTACTTGAATTTCAAAGACAAGCAATTACAAGCATTCACTGAAGAAAAACTGAAATTGGAAAAGAATTTACAAAAAATTGATGATGAAAAAATTGAGAGCTTGCAAAGCGAATTAAGCCATATAAAATTCTGATTTCTTCAGACATTTGTAGCTTTTTTATATTTACATCGTAAAGGATAGATTAAAAATACCCTTTCTTTGCAAAGTCTTGTAGTGATTTCTGTGACTGGTGAGTGTCCGAAAGTGAAAAACATTTCCTTGCTGAATGATTCTGATCCAAAGGTTAGGAGAAATGCTGCTGAAATACTTGGAAGAACCATGCATAAGAATGCAGTACAACCACTAGTAGAAGTTTTAGAAAAGGAAACAAATGTAGAAGTTCGTCGAGCTATTGTTCTCTCACTTTCTCTTCTTGGAGGTGACGAGGTATATCCAATTTTGTTGAAAACACTAAAAGAAGATACAGATCGTGATACTCGTCGAAATGCTGCGGGAGGATTACGATTCTTCAAAGAAGAAATCAATGCATCAGAACTAGTCGCTTTGATTGTAAAAGAATCAGAAAAATCAATTAGAGATGTTTTAGTTAGCACAGTTATTTTCTTACGAGATGAATCTCTAGTTTTAGATTTAATCGAGTCCTTTGCAAAAATAAAGCAACAAGAGATTAGAGAATGTTTGTTAGAAATAATTGGTTCTCATGATAACCCTGATGCTAAGAAATTACTTTGTGAGTGTTCCTCACCTACTTATGAAGAAGAAATAAGATTCATTGCTACTCGTGCAATGGTTAAATTGGATGATGTGAAATTCATTCCGACTTTATATGAAATTTATGATAAAGATCCCAGTCAAGAGCTCAGAGACTTCGCTTACAAAGCTTTAGATGAGATTTCCGTTCTTCTAGGATACGTTTCCGTTGATCAATTAGTTCTTGATTACATACAGAAAGCAAAGAAAGAATAATTTCTTTATAATTCAAAAATCCCAAAATCTTGTTTAAGGAAAATCTAAATAACATCTCGTTGTAGAATTAATGAGATAATTATAGTGTTAAGGAACAATGAAGGAAAGTAAAATGGTCAGCAATTCAGAATACAAAGATGTAATTGTTCAAGGTAATATTCCAAAAGCAAAGGAATTAGCTCAGAAAGCAGTTACAGATAAATTAGATATCAACAAGGTTATTGATGCTTTCTCTGAAGCGATTCGAGAAGTTGGAGATTTATTTGAGGAAGGAGAATATTTCCTACCAGAATTAATGAGAAGTGCTGAAGCTATGAAAGCAGCTATGGAAATTTTTACACCAATTCTTGCTAAAGGAAAAGGACAACGATCCTTTACTCGAGTGGTTATTGGTACTATAGAAGGAGATATTCACGATATTGGGAAAACTCTTGTTGCTTCAATGTTATCAGCAGAAGGATTTGAAGTCTATGATTTAGGGGCTGATGTTCCTATTACAGATTTTGTCGATAAAGCAATTGAAGTTGATGCTCAGCTAATATGCATTTCTGCACTATTAACTACCACAATGATGGGATCTAAGAGACTTATTGATTTGCTCATTGAGAAAGGAATTCGTGACAAGTTCAAAGTTTTGGTTGGCGGAGCTCCAGTAACTAAGAAGTGGACTGAAGAAATTGGTGCGGATGGAACAGCAGAGAATGCTATCAGCGCGGTGAAATTAGCTAAGAAATTATTGGAATAATGAGGGAGTGAAATCCCTGAAAAGCAAACCAGCAATATTGGATTTAATTAGGAAGAGAATCGTCGTACTTGATGGTGGAATGGGTTCTTTTCTGATAGATAAAGGCTTATTACCAGGAACACCTCCAGAAGATTGGAATGTTTCCAATCCTAAAGAAGTTCAAGAAATCCATAAAAGCTATTATGATGCTGGTTCTGATGTTGTTTTCACAAACACTTTTGGGGGATCAATGCTAAAACTCATG
>DAOVPS010000183.1:0-6189 GCA_030629105.1 Candidatus Heimdallarchaeota archaeon | reverse complement strand
CTCATAAATCTCGTTGCTGCGGTGAACAGTCACAAAGGTAAAACAATAATCATCAAGAACAAACGAGTAGACAAGTACTGGCAACCAAAAATAGAGGAAATACAAAGCAAAAGAGATTACTGTAAGAAATTATCTAACCGTTGGCATTGGTACAATGATAAGTTGTGGAAAATGGTTGCGAAACAAGCAAACCAAAGAAAAGATTTCCAACACAAAGTAAGCAAGAAAATAGTCCAGAACACCAAAGCAAACACCATAATTATTGGTGATTTGAATGTTAAAGCAATGAGTAAAAGTGAAAAGAAAGATAAGAAAAATGATAAAAGCCGACATAGAACTATGCAGAGTAGCGGTTCATTAGGTCGCTTCGCTGGATTCTTAACCTACAAAGCAGAAAAAGTAGGTAAGAAAGTAATAAGGATCAGTGAACGAAACTCAAGCAAAAGGTGTTGTTACTGTATGAAGAAGGAGAACCGAAAACTCTCCGAACGAATTATCATTTGTGATTGTGGGTTAGTAATTGACCGAGATATTAATTCTGCTGGAATTCAAATGCAACGATTTTTCTCAATACTAACACTATCACTCAAACGCCCTATGGTCGGGCAACGACTCTTGAAGAAATTTCGAGAGAAGTTTTTTGCGACAAATGTCTTTATGACAGACAACCAAACGTCAAACGAAAGTTCCTCTAGTAGTGGAGTTGGACGGATTCGCAGGGAATCTTTTGTTACATAATTCTTTAAGAATTAGTTAACTAAGATAGATCATCGCCAATAGAAGAACATAGAATCATTTTTTTCTGGTATCGGAATATTTGACCAATTGAATAGGTCTATGCCCACTTTTTTATCAAAGAATATGAAGTTTGCTTTGATAAATGGCTTAGCATCGAAATAAGGAATGTAGGGTGTTTGCAATCCTTTCCAACCTAGTTTAATGGCTTCTTCGCTCATGAAATTAGCTAAATTTTTTACTTCATTTCCTGACAAATTATAAGCATGAACTGTGTCCAACCATCCAAATGGAACCTGATTTCCAAAACCAGCGAGCACAAATTCCCACGCCAATATGTAGCCATCGATTTTGCCCTGCAAGTTTTCATGAACAACACATAAAACATTGGGATTTGTTAACATCCATTTCAAATCCTCGTATTCAGGAACGATTGAAATATGTGATTTGTTCACAAGATCCATTGTTAAATCAAAAAACTGATCAAAATCTTTTGGCTCATAATTCCTAACTTGAGTTGAATTTACTTTGCCAACTTTCTCCTTCAATCGAAAATACAATTTTTCAAACCACTTTAATTTAACAGCCGATGCTACTGCTTCGGTATCAAAAACCCTTATCACAAATTTGTCCAAGGAAACTAATCTGTGTATTGGGGTATTTGTTTCTCTTGCCACAGCTGTGGAAGCATCTATGCCATGTTGTTCTGGTTCATGGAAAGAAAATCCTGCCTCATATCCAAGTGCTTTCCCAAGTTCCAACATTTTCTTCCCCATAGCTTTAGCGAGACCTTTTCGTTGATGGTTCTTATGCACAGCCAGCCAGGAAGGAATTGCTGTTTTGTATTTTTTACCAGCTATTGACAAATTTTTGTTTATTGTTCCTAAAAATCCTACAATTTCATTTGTAGCTTTGTGTCTTGCTCGAACAAATAAATCCCGAACGGTTCCCGGAGCACCAAAAATTGTTCTGAAAGTTTGTTCTGTAAAAACTAATACTGCTCCTTCATCTTGAGCAACCTCGTCAGCGAGAAACGCTCCGGTTATTAACTCTGCAATTTCCTTGATATCCGAATCCTCCAAAGTAAATTGCTCAATAACATAATCTTCATGTAGACTTGCCATTTCTATCTCCTCATAAACAAAGAATTATTTTGAATATTGTAGCTTTGATGTAAATCGAATACTGTTTTATAAATTTTATATCAAAAAAGGAGATTTTTGTCATTAATCGAATAATCCTTCAACACTAAGATAGCGTTGACCTGAATCAGCTAAAATAACGACAATAAATTTGTCTCTATTTTCCGTTACTTTTAGGATATCTTCTGCTGCTTTACAAGTTGCTCCAGAGCTTATACCTACAAGCATTCCCTCTTTCTTCGCTATTTCTTGACACATTGTAAAGGCATCTTTCACTTTTACAAGAGCTATCTCATCTATAATCTCTTTATTCAAAGTTTCAGGAACAAATCCCGGAGCTGTTCCCATTAATTTGTGAGGACGAAAAATTCCTTTGGAAATGTAAGGTGATTCGAACGGTTCGACTGCAATTAGCTTTACTGAAGATTTCTTTTCTTTCAGAAATTTTCCAGCACCGCAAATAGTTCCACCTGTCCCTAATCCTGCAATAAGAAGGTCAATTTCTCCTTCTGAACTAGCCCAGATTTCAGGACCAGTAGTTAAGTAGTGTGCTTTTGGGTTCGATTGATTAGTGTGTTGCCCAACATAAAAATAATCAGGATTTTCTTCGAGCATTTCCCGTAATTTGTCTCGAGCACCTTTTGTTCCGAGCTCAGCTGGGGTGAGGATTAATTCGGCACCTAGAGCTCTAAGAATTTGTCGTCGTTCCAAACTTTGGATTTCAGACATAACAAGAATTGCTTTGTACCCTCTTATTGCTGAAATATACGCAACAGCAATGCCAGTATTACCACTTGTAATTTCTATTACTGTATCCCCCGGTTTAAGCTTCCCCTCTGCTTCAGCATCTATAAAAATCTGAAAGATGGGACGATCCTTAATGCTCATCGGATTCATGAATTCGCATTTCCCATAGACATTCCCTTTAGGAAATAGTCTTTGAAGTTTGACAAGTGGAGTGTTTCCAATAAGACCAGTTATATCCTCAGCAATTCTCATTTTGCATTACTCAGTTATTTATTTTGAATAGTATTTATCCACTAGATGCTCATAAGATTTTTTCTCCAAAGTCTCAAGATAAACACTTTTGCCTGATTTAACAAACTCCTTAATCACTTCTCGGACTTGATTACTTGTAGGAATATCTGAAAATTCATCCTCTTTTAATTTCCCGAAATCTCTTTTCGAGTTTTCAGCGAGTTTTGCTGCTTCATTAAATGCCTTGATTTCATATCGGGGTTCGTATAAGATACTCCCTTTGAGATAGACGATTCTCCATAAAAATTCCGCTAAGAGGAGATTAGTCTTAATTCGTCCTTCAGGCACATATCGCTTAGCTGTATAATCCAAACCTAACTCATGCCCAAATTTGTATCCTCGATGTAATGACCAGATAAGTCCAAGCTTGTGGGTTTGCTCCATGTCTAATTGACCGTACTTGTTGTTGTTTCCATACAACAATTCATACTTTGGAAGAAATTCCGGATAATGCTGCTTGACTGTTCTCATAAATTCATCTTTGTTTCGACCTGGTTTCAAAGTTAAACCATTAGAGTAAATGAATTCAGCATCGACTTCCTTAGCCCGTTGATAGATTACATGGATGTTCTCATCAGTATTACCAATGAAAGGAAGAGAGGGGTAACAGAAAACCCCTGAATGAATGCCTTCTTTCCGAAGAATACGGATTGCTTCAAACCGTTCGGTAGTTGTACTCGCTCGAGGTTCGAAGATTTTCTGGGCTTTCTCATCATTTAATGTAATAGTAAAATTCACACAAGCATAGGATTCTTTGTTAATCTCCTTGATCAAATCAATATCACGTAAAACAAGATCATTTTTTGTAAGAATCCAAAGAGGAAATTGATAATCATAAACAATCTCCAATAACTCTCGAGTCATTTTGACCGTTTTCTCTGGTTGTTGATAGACGTCACAAACACCTCCACCAATAGTAATTATTGATTTCGGAGTGATTTTTGTATCTGGAATATCCTTTAAGGAGGGAAAGAATTCATCGATCGCTGATTGCTCCTTGTTGTGAACAGGCTGGAATCCCTTGCTCTTGAGGTACTTTCTAAAAAGAGCCGGGGCGTTTTCTTTCACAAAAATTCTGTCGCCAAAATCCTCGTGCATGTGATAATGTTCACTTTTCCCATCGCAGTACATACAATTATGATAACATCCTTGATAGGGATTCAAATAAATTTCAGACCAGGAAAAAACTGATGGACCACCTTGTCGAATAAGTGTTTTAACTGTTTTCTCTTCAATCTTCATCTTCAGCACTGAATATTTCCCTATTTTTCCTTAATACTCTTGCTGATAGGAGAGGTAACCAAAAGTAAGGATTATTTTCGGTTATCTCTAATCATAGAACATATATGACTATTAATTCTTATACTAATACGAAAACTTTCTCAATTCAATGAGAAATCTAATATACTCTATAAAATATATCACAAAGAGAACAAAAAAAGAAGGCAGAAAAATGGATATTGAAGGATTCAAGAAATTTTGTGAAGAAAGAAAATACAGCAATGAGATAAAAGAACAAGCTATAGAGGTTGTAAAAGAATTCAATAGTTTTCTAGAAAACACAAAACGCAACATCGATTCAGCAGTAGAGGAAGATGTTCATAGGTTCGCGAAAGAATTAATCAACTCTGGAAAGAATAAGAAAGAAAATTATTACGGATTAATTAGATATTGTTATTTCTCAGGGAACGAGGAGATGCTTATTGCATTGTATGAATTATTAGATGGTAGTGATGTTCTAGATAATCTCTCGAGGGAATTATTTGAAGCTGTGGGCGAAGAGAAAGGAAAGCAAATACTTGCTGACATAGATTTTCCTCCTTTAGGAACGATTGCTGATAAGAAACCTGCAATTACAAAGAAGATAATTGAACGATTAGAAGAAAACATTGATGAGAAAACCTGTCATAAAATACTCGTCAGTAATCTTCACGGCATTCCTAAGGAAAGCTACAAAGGTCAAAGAGAGAAGTTTTTGAAAGCAAAAAATGTTGATGAATACCTGAAAGAAAGAAATGCTGCTTTTGTTAAAACATTGGAAAAACGTAGAGATGAAAAAACATTGTTCTATACACAAGAAATTGATGATGAAGTCATAGAACATGTCAAGAGCAATCCCCAAATAGAAGGTGGAGTAAGAAAGGGGAATATAGTTTATGCTGAGAAAATTCCGTATTTGACCAAGAAATTCCTCCATGAAACAGATGAGAATATGAAAAACTATTACTATTGTCATTGTTCCTGGGTTAGAGAAGCACTGAAAACAAACCAAATGAAAGTTCCAGCTAAATTCTGTAAATGCAGTGCTGGTTATTATAAGAATCAATGGGATGTAATTTTGGATCAACCAGTAGACGTTGACGTAGTCGAAACTATACTAGATGGAGATCCCAGATGCTTATTTGCAATACATCTCCCAGAAGAGGTTGTCAAAAAAGCAGAACAGAAGTAATGAGGATTGAGTGAAAAAAATGGATGAAGAAGGATTTCATGCTTATATGAAAGAGAAGAAAAAACCTGACAATACAATCAAATCATACATTAATCGAGTAAAGAGATTTGAACAATACTTGGTAGAAAATAAAAATGGAATGCTAATCAGTGAATTAGCATTTAAGGACCTTCAGGATTTCGTTGAGTGGTGTAAAAACAACAAAATGAATGCTTATCAAGAATTATTTGGTATTCGAGAGTATTATCGCTTTATTGGAAAAAAGCAATTATCATATGCATGCAATCAAGTTATGCAAATGATTCAACTTGAAAAATTCAAGCTGAAAGATTTTATGACAGTAAATCAAGAATATGCAAAGAGCTTGTCTAAAATTGACATAAAAACTGCAAGTCAAATACTGGAAGTGGGGAAAACTAAGAAAGAAAGAGAAATTCTTGCAGAAAAATCAGCAGTCCCAATCAATGAAATATTGAAATTTGTAAAACTAGCAAATCTTGCAAGATGCCCAGGACATATGAAAAAAAGAGCTTGTCTCTGCTACGAAGCCGGTTTAGATACATTTGATAAAATTGCAAAACAAGATCCAGAAGAAATGATAAAATTCTTAGAAGAATTCATACAAAAAACCGGTTTTGATGGGAGTGCTCCTATACTTGTTGATGCAAGATCATCTGTGGAAAACTCAAAACGAATACCAAGGATTGTTGAATTTTAATCAGATGAGATGAAAAACAACAAGAAATAAAATAATTCTCCTCAGTAAATCTAAGTATATTTTGAATGTCCACAAGCAAAAGATATTTTACTGTATGATTTGAT
>DAOVPS010000009.1:0-32102 GCA_030629105.1 Candidatus Heimdallarchaeota archaeon | reverse complement strand
GGAACTATTGTGGAAGTCCGAGCTGTGCTTTTCAAAGTATATGGTGAAGAATATCAATATTTACTTGATCAAGTCAGAAATCATGGATATAGGAGATTTAGAATAAACAATAAAATCTATGACATTGGTCAAGAGATAGAATTAGAAGAGGATGAAGAATATAAAATAGAAGCAATAATTGACAAATTTACCGTAAAAGGTGATATATACAAGCAGATTATTGAGACAATAGAAAATGCTTTCTATATTGGACAAAAGCTCATTATTATTGAAATTCTTAACCCAGATGAAGTTGATATCGATTTAGACAAATTCTATGAATTTGCTTGTCCAGAACATCAAACAACTTGTGGTGATTTATTACCTTGGTTCTTTACACCGAATGATCTTGAAAGTGCTTGTATAACATGTTCTGGTTTAGGAACTCACTTTAGAGCATCACCTTTCTTGTTAGTTGAAGATGAAAATAAGACAATTCGTGAAGGTGCCTTGGATACAAGAATCTTCAATCTGAGTCAAAAAACCTACAAGCGTTTCAATAACATGACAGGTGTAAGGATGTATAGTTTAGCCAAGCATTACAACTTTAGTTGGGATATACCATTCAAGGATTTACCCCAAAAGATTCGAGATATTATTTTCTATGGTTCGAATGGAGAGAAAATAGAATTAATTATACCACCAGATGCTCCCATTCAAGATGATAAAAATAAAGGTAGAAAGGTTATCTGGGGTGGTTTCATAAATGGTGTGGATCGATGGTATAAGAGAATTACAAAAGAAAGAACACCAAAATCCTATGAAGAAGACATGTACAAACGAGTCATGGTAGAACAAACATGTCCAGATTGTAAAGGCTTGAAATTGCAAAAACATCGAAGGTATGTTCGCCTAAATAATAAGGATATACAAGAAGTAAATTCTTTACCTATAGATGAATTAGATACGTTTCTTGAAAATCTATCAATTGTAGATGAGAAAAAACATCTAGCAGAACCAGTTTTAGAGGAAATAATGAAACGTCTGAAAGTTATGAGAAGTATAGGTTTAGATTATTTGAGTCTTGATAGACGAACTGATACATTGTCTGGTGGAGAATTACAAAGAACAAAGTTATCTACTCAAATCGGATCAGAGCTTATGGGTTTAATGTTTATCCTCGATGAACCATCGATTGGACTACATCCTAGAGATTCACATAAACTGATCAATATCTTACATAAAATGAGAGATTTAGGTAACACTGTAATCGTCATTGAACACGATGTTGACACAATGAAAGCAGCTGATCATGTAATCGAAATGGGGCCAGGACCAGGAATTTACGGTGGAGAAATAGTAACTCAAGGAACATTAAATGATATTAAAACTCATAAAAAATCTATTACTGGGCAATATCTCTCAGGAAGAAAAACCATTGCAATTCCTTCTAAAAGAAGAGAATCAAATGGACACTCACTCGTAATCAAGGGAGCTCGAGAAAATAATTTGCAAAACGTTGATGTGAAGATTCCTCTTGGAAATTTTGTTTGTATAACTGGTGTTTCAGGATCAGGTAAAAGTAGTCTGGTTCATGAAATTCTCTACAAGAATTTGTACTCTGTTTTTAGAGATAAAAGAATAATTCCCGGTGAATGTGATAAAGTAGAAGGGGTTGAACACATTAAGGATATCAGAAATATCGACCAAACACCTATCGGACGCTCTGCAAGATCGAATCCTGCAACTTACATTGGGTTCTATGATAAGATTAGACGATTATACGTAGAACTTGAAGAGTCAAAAGCAAGAGGATATGAATTAAAACACTTTAGTTTCAATGCTAGTACTGGAGGAAGGTGTCCAGAATGTAGTGGCTGGGGAAGAATAATCACACCACTACAATATATGGCTGACATAGAATCAACTTGTACTGTTTGTAAAGGGACTCGATTTAGGAAAGAGATTCTCGAAATAAAGTATCAGAATAAAACAATTTCAGACATTCTTGATATGAGTGTTGTAGAAGCTCTTGAATTCTTTAAAGATGATAATTATCTTTCCCACAAATTAAAAGTCATGCAAGATTTAGGTCTAGGTTACTTGAAAATAGGCCAATCCTCCTCTACTATCTCAGGAGGGGAAGCACAAAGAATCAAATTAGCTAATGAACTTGGGAAGATAAAACGAGATAAAGATAATCTGTATATTCTAGATGAACCTACTACTGGCTTACATCTTGCTGATATCCAAAGACTTCTTGACATAATTAATCGACTTGTAGATGAAGGAAACACTGTAATCGTCATTGAGCACAATCTAGATGTGATAAAAACAGCTGATCATGTTATAGATCTTGGTCCGGAAGGCGGAAAACTTGGGGGAAAAATAATTGCTCAAGGAACACCAGAAGAAATTGCTAAAGTAAAAGAGTCGTATACAGGTCAATATCTGAAATCTCACTTGAAGAATAAATAAAAAAGCTATTTATAGAAAAACATTGAAACTCACTCTAGGAAACGGAGTGAGTCTAATGTTTAATTTATCTTATTTCTCATATTAGAATAAAAAATTAAAATTATCACTAATTTTTTCACTAATAGCGATTTTATCTTTCAGTTCTTCGAATCTTTTACAAAAAAGCACCGCAATTGCGGTTGAGACTGAAATACAACCAATTTTAGAACCGAATGCTGTGGTTTTTGATTGGCTAGTTATGATTTATCTTGATGGAGATAATAATTTAGAAGCATTTGGAATTGATGATATTAATGAAATGGAATTAGGTAAAATTACAGGTTCCTCTATTGCAGTCATTGTAATGTTTGATCGAATATCAGGTTATGATGATACTAATGGTGATTGGACTGATACGAGAATTTTCAATATAACAGCTGATGGTGAGCTAATTGACATAAATTCAGTCTTTCTTCAAAATGAAGGAGAAGCCAACATGGGAGATGGTGCAACTCTAGAATCATTCCTTGATTATTGTTTCACTAATTATGATGCGAATAACTATTGGCTCAATTTATGGGATCATGGAGGAGGTACTGATGGACTTTGTTGGGATGATACAGATTCCTCTGACTTTCTAACAATAGATGAAATGCAGACTGCAATTCAAAATAGTGTCACAACTCATAGTAAAGATATTGATCTAATTACTCATGATGCTTGTTTTATGAACATGCTAGAAGTTGCTTATGAATTGAAGGATCTTGCTGATTACTTTGTAGCTTCTGAAGAAACGATACCCGGTGATGGTTTTGATTACGAAACTATTATCTCAGCACTTGAAGCTGATCCAACATTGAATGCTTCAACTCTTGCAGAAACTATTGTTGATTCTTACGATTCATTCTATGATTCACTTTATAGTAATGTAGCTCTTTCCACAATTAACCTAACCTTGTTTGACTCTTTTATTCCCTATTTGAACTACTTCGCTACAAATCTTACTGCAGTACTAAATGATGGAATAGGTGAATGTATAGAAGAGGCTTTCTTTAACAGTCATATGTTTTATGATGATTTCGTTTTAGATTTTGTACACTTTATAGAAGAAGTATTGGCAAATAATACTTTGATGACGAACTATCCTAATCTCAATCAATCTGCAATTAATCTCGTTACTCAATTAAATTCTTTAATAGTGAGTAACTATCAAGGCAGTGGATATGCTGGTAATGCAAATGGTGTTACTATCTTTATGCCTGTTTCTAATACACTGTATGATTCGTACATTGATGACTACATAGCTGCAGTTGATATCTTCACAGGTATGGATTGGCAAGCAACCATCTTATGGGATGAATTTCTTGCGAATTTCTACATCAGAGGATTTGGTGATGAATCAACGGGTTTTGATGAACTTGAACTAGGTGTAAATACTGGAACTCTGGGCTTGACATCAGGTGAATCACATTACTATGAAATAATTATTACAGAACAAGCTGTTTACGAAGTAACAGCAGAGATTTTCAGCGGAGACGCAGACGTTTACCTTTATTACTTCAATGGATTTGACTATGAGATTAAAGGTTATAGTCAATTGTTCAACCCAGGTGATGGGACAATAGAAATAACAAGACTTCATTTAATACCTGGATTGTTTGTTGTTGAAGTGTGGGGTTTCACTACATCTTCATATGATCTAATAATGGAAAAAGTTGACTCAATACAAATTGTTGTAGATGAAACAGTATATGGTAGTGGAGGAACCCAAGAGGGAACTTTGGATTATCATTATTTACAAATATTAAACCACTTTTACAATATCACTTTGACTCCTGGTATTTATGATTTCACCTTAACATATAACGGTGACAATGTTGATTTTGACTTGTTTATAATGGATCAAGATTACTCAATACTGTATCAGGCTGGTACAGTCTATGATGTTGATCAAATTGAATTGACTGTATTAAGTGAGAATTCATACATTGTTTGTATCTATGGTTATTCAGGATATGGTTCTTTTAGCTTTGAAGTTACTGAATCCACTAATATTCTTCCTACTACTCCCACAACAACAAATCAATTCAATGTTTTTGCATATATAGTTAGTATACTTGGAATCCTTGCTTTAGTATCAATGTACAGAATTTTTGTAAAGAAGAAAGCATGAGTAATTTCTTTTTTACATCAATTAAATTCTGTATCTTTCCTTTCTTTTTCGATAATAAGAGAGGACGAATTTTTATCCAAAACATATATGAAAGAATTTTGAATAAAGGAATCTGTAAATAATATAGGGAGATCTAGTTTTGAAAGCAAGTAATATTGTATTAATAGTAATTTTTGGTTTCATACTGTTATCTGGAATTTTGTTTTTAATTTATTATCAGTCAATTATGTGGAAAATTTATCATTATCCAAGAGATAATCCCTATAATTATGTATAGAAAATGAAAAGAAAACGAAAAACATCAAAGAAAAAAAGAATTGTTTTCATAGGTGACAGTTTGACTCATGGTATTCTCAGTGTTAATTATATAGAGATGCTAACAAAAAAACTTGGGAAGAATTATGATTACATCAATGCAGGTATGAATGCTGAATTATCCTATAATGTTCTTCTCCGCATAGAAAGCATCATTGCATGCAAACCTGATTTTTTAACTATTCTAATTGGCACAAATGATGCAAATGCTGAAATAAAAAGTGTTCCAGACAAAAAAATGCTTGAAAAATTAAACCTGCCAAGAAAACCAAATAAGAAATGGTACATAGAAAATTTGGAGAAAATCATTACAGAATTAAAAGAAAAAACTGACGCAAAAATAGCTCTGTGCTCAATTCCAATAATGGGAGAAGAGTTTTCCAGTACAGCTTTCAAGCAGAGTATTGATTATTCTAAAGCAATCTTTGAAATTGCTAACAAACACGATATTAATTATCTCCCTGTTAATGAAAAAATGATTGATTATCTTAAACAAAATCCGTCCAATCCTAAACATCCCCATGAAAAGCGACTTGTAGAAGAAGCAGCAGTCAAACATTTTCTATATAGAAAGAGTTTCGATAAAATCTCAGAAGAGTATGGATTTAGTTTACTTGTAGATCACGTTCACATAAATACAGAAGGGGCAAAAATAATCACAGATTTAATGCTTGATTTTATTTTAAGCAAGTAAATTCTAATCTTCCCAATCCAAGGTTTTCCAGAAATTAAAGAAAATATCCACTTCTTCAGGATACTCAAAACCTATTCTATCCTTAAATAATCGTAAATTTCTTTTCCCAACAATGTATAACGCTGAAAGCTCATCCTCTGCTTGTGGATAATAAACAAATGAATGAATAGAAAACATCTGCAGTGCTTTTTGGTAGATTTCTAATTTACCTATATTGGAATGCTTTATTGAAAGAACTATGTCACCATTATCACTTGAGAAGATTACTCCTCGTCCATCAAAAACACCACGTAGATAAGCACTTAGATTTGCTTTTTTCCAATTTAGAACATCTTCGGGGTTCTCCCGCGAATCTTCTACTTTCTTGCTGAAGAAGCTGAGATTGTAAATTAGTTTATCTTCATCTTGATGACTCACTCTGGTTTCCTCTATGCTATTCGTAGGTGCTTCTGTTTTTCCTCTCATTGATTTTCTATATAAACACATAAAAATAACTTAGACATCTTTCTATTGTAAAACTAGACTGTTAGAGGTAGTTATAATGGTAAAGTTAATGTTTAAATCAATTTTAATTCGTTTTAGTATTCTGATGTCTGTTTCTTTAGTATTAATTGTAAGTAGTGTGTTGATAGCTTCTTTTCCTCCATCAAGATATGATTATACAAATGAGAGTTTCGATTTTAGTTTGAGTCCCATTTATAATGAAACACAATTCAATATCGTGTTTGATCATCACAGTCATACTAAATACTCTGATGGCATCTTAACCGTTGAACAAAATATTTTGTGGCACATCGCTCATGGATTCAATGCAATGGCTTTAACAGATCATAATACAATGAAAGGAATAGATGAATTCGAAACATTAGCTCCAATGTACAGCAGTCAAATTATTTTACTTAAAGGAATGGAATGGACTACTGGTCGTATTCACTTAAATCTGATTGGAATTACTGAACTAGTCCCAGTTCCGTCTATTAATCCCAGTGATGCAGAAATTCAAGCTGCAATAGATGCAACTCATGACCAAGGTGGAGTAGTTGTTGCAGATCATATTCCTTGGAGTTTACCAAGAATGCCAAATCATCCATCACGAGCCCAATTGCTTGATTGGGATGTAGATTATATTGAAATGGTTAGTGAATGGGTATATGATACAGATTCTGAATCTTGGTGTAATGATACTGGTGGTTTTGGAGAAATAACCGGAACTGATATGCATCATCCAATGAATGTATGGGGTTGGACTTTGCTAAAAACTCAAAACTTTACAGCTGAAGGAATTATGGAGCAATTATTAACAAGAAATACTACTATTCTATATGATCCTGTTGGACAAGAAGATCAATCAGTAGCTGCTCCAAGTGCCAGATACAAAATAATGAAACCAATAATCTCTTTGGGTAAACACTTCCTTCCTACTGAACTATCTGGTGGTTATGTAGATTGGCAAGCTTTTGGCATAGCAATTTCATACTTAGTAATTGGTTTTGTTGTAGTTGAAGCAACAACGATTGGTATTAAGAAATTACGTGAGAGAAGAAGCAAAGAGTTCTAATTGATTACAGAAAAGTATTTCAAAACAAAAACCAGAAAAAACATATGGAAAGTGAAATAGACTTCAATGTAAGCGCACCTGGGAGAGTTTTTTTATTTGGTGAACATAGCGATTATTTGGGTTTAGAAGTTATTTCAGCAGCACTAGATAAAAGAATAAATTTTGATGTCACGATAAGAGATGATACACAGATTATCATAAATTATTTGGATCTTCACCAAAGAGACAATTTTAATTTTACAGAGAAAATTGAATATAGTCACAAGCGTGATTATCTCAGGAGTACATTTAATGTCCTTGCGAGAAAAGACATTATTCCTCTAACAGGAGCTGAAATTACCGTATCTGGTGATGTCCCTATAGCTGCAGGTTTATCTAGTTCTTCAGCATTAGCTGTGGCAAGTGTAATGACTATTGTTGAGTTAGCAAAGAAATCATTAGATAAGAGAGAGATAGCTAATTATGCTTTTGAAGCGGAAGTCTTAGAATTTGGTGAAAGTGGAGGAATGATGGATCACATGGCATCTATTTATGGGGGAATTATTCATGTTGATTTTGGGGAACAGATAGAAATAACTCCTTTGCCATCTAACATTGCTGGATTTGTCATTGGTGATTCACTCGAGAAAAAGGTCGATACAGTGGGTGATCTACGAATGATTAGGAATAATGTGGAAAAAGGGTATAATACACTAAAGACGAAAATATCTAATTTTTCACATAGAGAAACATCCATTCAAACTGTATTGGACCATAGTAATAGTTTGCCTGATATTTGCAAACAAATGACTGAAACAACTATTCGTAATAGAGATTTAACTCGAAAAGCCTTGAAAATTCTTAGTAATGAAAATCCCAATCCAGAAATTATTGGGAAAATGCTTGATGAACATCATGAATTAATGCGTGATGGATTAATGAGATCAACTGAGAAAATAGAAAAAATGATTCAAGTAGCCAAAGATGCAGGTGCTTTGGGAGGGAAAATAAATGGGAGTGGAGGGGGTGGAACAATGCTTGCCTATGCTCCTGGGAAAGAAAAGGAAGTTGCTAAAGCACTTGAAAAAGTAGGTGGAGAACCATATATTATTAAGATAAGCGAGGGAGCAAAGCTAACATACTAAGTAACTATTTCTTTTAACTAAGACTCATTATTTAAAACTGTGAATCCTATTGGTGCATCCTTTTGAAGAAAGAACAAGCTGAAAATGAGAATTCATCTGAACAAAAAAAATATGTATTATCCCCTGTTCTTTACAGAATTCTGTCAATCCAAAAAGATCAAGATAATCCTTTAATGAAAAAGATGACACAAGATATCATTTCTGCTGAATTCTTCTCTGAATATGAAATAATTAAGAACATCCCTGTTTGGAATCAAATGAGAGAAAATGTTTTCAAAATTATAGAAGAAGAATTTCTGCAAACTATCTTACAAAAAGGATTAACAAAAGAAACTCACAAAGAAATAATTAAAAATAATCATGATGAGTACATTCGATTTTTTCAAAGAAAAATTCGTTATTTAATTTCAGATCTTATTAATGATGAAAGATTTGAGGAACATATTGCAAAATTTAATGAAGAGCTAATAGAAGAAATTCACCTGAATATTAAATCAGAAGAAAAGAATTTACTTGATTCCCAAAAATTGGCTGATCTCTTGTTAACAATAAACAATCATATTTCACTTTTTTATGTCAAGTTTTTCTCAAGAAAAGCAGCAGTTTTTCTAACTTCAAAAGAACCTTATCGTCAGAATATTTTGGATTATTTTGCTGAATTCCTTCATTACTTAATTGTTTTTTAGTGAAAACCTTTATATTCGAGAACATCCTTAGAACATCTGTAGAGATGTCTTAGGGAATCTCTGCGAGGAGTAGAAAAATCATGTATGAAGAAGTAAAAATGGAAAAACTTACAATAAATTTGCCCCCAATAGAAATTGGTCGAATTGATATTTTGGTAGAAGCAGGATACTATCCCAGTCGAACGGAATTCATAAGAGCTGCGATAAGAAAAACATTGGACTCACATCAAGAATTCATAGATTCTCAGATAAAACAATACAAAGAGATCTTTGATGAAAAAGAAATGACTGAAGACAAAAAATTCGCTACATTCTTTTCTATGGGTGTCGTTGGATTAAGAAAGGATTATTTTGAGAAAGTTTTAGCTCAAGGTAAAAAAATAAAATTACAAGTTGTTGGTTTGCTTAGTATAGATAAGAAAGTATCAGCTGAACTAATACTGAAAACTGTAGAGTTCATTCGAGTTTTTGGTGTTTTGAAAGCTTCCCCAGCAGTAAAATCTGCTTTGAATAAAATCAAGAACGAGAAGAAAAACAAGTAGGAATTGGTGCTAAATATGAAAATAAAAAAGACATTACTATTACCCCATCTAAAATTGACATTGCCATTCATTAAGATTGAATTGAATTTTTTGAAATCAGAAATAAAGGTACAAGTAAAGTTCTTTTAATTTTTCTTCTACCTTTTTCTTTTTCATTTTTTTTATAAAAAATATGAAAAAAATATTTTAAATTTCCCAAATGATTGAGTGAGGTAATTCTTTATAATTGTTATATAATATTTCTACCATGAAGAAGGAAGCATTATACAAAACTCTAGCAAAATATTATGATCTTATTTATTCTTTTAAGGATTATAAGAAAGAAGTTACAGAAATAACGAAACTGATTAAAGAATACAAATTATCTTCTGGAAATCAGTTACTGGATGTCGCGTGTGGAACTGGGAGTCATATAGAATTTTTTGTTGACGATTTTGACTGTCTAGGCGTTGATTTAAATCCTGAAATGTTAGAGCTTGCAAAAGATAAAGTCCCGAAAGCGAAATTCTTAGAAGCCGATATGATAAATCTAAACTTAGAACAAAAATTTGATACCATTGTTTGTTTGTTTAGTTCTATTGGTTATGTGAAAACAGAAGAGAATTTAAGAAAAACTATTGCAGGTTTTACAAACCATTTGGAGAAAGGTGGCGTTGTGATTATTGAACCTTGGTTAACAAAGGAAATTTATCGTTCAGGATCACCCCACATGGTAACTTACCATGGGGATAACACAAAAATCGCTAGAGTAAGTGTTTCAGAATTAAAAGATGAGAACATCTCATATTTCGAGATGCATTTTCTTATCGCAGAAGCAAATAAGCCAGTTCTGCATTTTGTTGATAAACATGAATTAGCTATGTTCCCGATTGATCTACAACTAGAAATTATGAACGAGAATGGATTAAAAGCAAATCATCACAAAAAAGGTCTCTTTGACGATCGAGGATTACTAATTGGTCAAAAACTAGAGTAGAAAAATGCTAATTGATTTAATTGGTTCTATGAGATTCTTCTTTTCAGCTTCTATTTAGCTATTTTTTTTCCTTTGTAAACTACCTCTGAGAAATTTATCCTGCGCATTTGAGGTTGGGAAATTAACTCCTCAAAGTAATGGGCAGACAAACCAGCAATTCGACCGAAAATAAAGACCGCCTTCGCAAGAATTGGATTAAGACCAATATCTGCTATTATTGCCCCTATCACTCCATCAACATTTATTGGAAGATCTATTCCTCTCGCTTGTTTAAAGATCTCAGTTAATTCTTTAGAAATTTTAACGCTATCAGATGCAATTCCAGCATTTTCTGCTTTAATCCACAGAATATCTCTTCGTGGATCTTTAGTGTGTATCCTATGTCCTAAACCTTGTACTCTTTTCCCATCTTTAACATACTCAGTAATGACTTCGTATGTTGCTGTGGATAAGTCAATTTGTTTTTCCTTAGCAATCTCAACACATTTCTTGAAGAAGTGAACTGCTTTTGTTCCAGCTCCACCGTGGACATCAGTAATTGCTCCTACTCCTTGTGCGAGAGCAACTTCCAAAGGTGCTCTTACAGAAGCTGCAATCAAAGTTGATTGTGTCGATGGAGGAGTTACTCCATGATCTACACTCGCAACGATCAATGCTTCAAGTAGCTCAGCTTTCTTCTTGTTTGTTGTCTTTTCACCAGTAAGAATCTGATAAATAACATCAGTAAACGTGGCATCATCTATTATATCTTCAATGATTTTCTCTGTTTTTAGGATAGCAGATAAATACCTGGCAATTCTTCCTAATCCAAATACTGCCATATCCAAAGATGCTTTTATTCCTTTCTTGGAATATTCAGCGAGTTTTTCATCACTTACGAGAAATCTTCCAAGTGTTTTTGCAATATCTTCTCCTTTGAATATGCTTGCTTTAGGTGTTGGAATTTTGACTGCTTCTAATGCAATTTTCTCCATGGATTGGGTTTCTTTACTCGAGGGGAACTTCCCTTTAATTAAAAGATAAGTTGTCTCAAGAAGAGTTTTGTCTTTTACAATATCTTGTAGGGGATAACCAGAAATGATGATATTGTTCGGTTCGATTTTAGTTATTAGCGTAGCCCATTCGGGTTTCTTTGGAGGTTCTTCCCAATTCTTGCGCAATTTTTCTCTATAACTTTTAACAGGGAAGTATTGTTTGTTCTTCAGTTTTGCTTGCACTTCTTTTATCAAATCGTGCTGTCCATTAACAACTGGAATACCTGCTTTTTCGAAAGCAGCTTTCTTCGATTTGAAAGTTCCATATTCCTGACCAGGTGTGACAATTGCTCCTGCATGCCCCATAGTTTTTCCTTCCGGAGCATTGGATCCTGAAATCAATGCTACTATTGGTTTAGGATATTTCTCAGGATGTTTCGCAATATCTTCTGCTAGAATTTCTTCTTGGCATCCACCGATTTCTCCAGCAATCACTATGAGATCTGTATTTTCATATTGTTGCACTACTGGGACTATATCTAGGAATCTTGTTCCAATCGCTCCATCTCCTCCTATTCCTAACACAGCGTTTTGTGCGATTCCAACACTAGCAAGAGCATCTGACATATGGTAGAGAATAGCTCCACTTCTCGAGACGATAGTGACACCTTTTGGACCAAACTCCTCAGAGTTTTTCTCTTCCGGATAGAAAATATCTGGTAACATGCCCACCTTAACTCCTTCCGGTGGAAAGATAATTCCTGGGGTATTTCCTCCAAAGAGAATGGTTTTGTGTTTCTTGGCAGCTACAATGATATCTCGTACATCTTTTAATGGAATAAATTCACTAATCAACACAACAATAGGAATTCCCGATTCAATTACTTCAATTGCTACATCCTTTACACCAGAGTAATGTCTCCAAATACTTGCTATAGCGATGTTGGGATGCTCTTTTACACAATCAGTGATTGATTCGTAAACAGGAATAACTTCATGAATTCTTGTTCCACCTCTCCCTTTTGATATTCCAGCAGTTATCTTTGTACCAAAATCCTTCATCAAGCCAGCATGCTTCAATCCTTGTCTTCCAAGACCAATGATCACAGTATCAATAGAACCAGTTTTCTTAATGTGTTCTGCTAGTTCTGGACGCTTATCCTTAATTAAATAATATAACATTCCTTGATCTACCGGTAATCTCTTCATTTTGCGCCCTCCTTAAGATACTCAAATCCTTTCCTCAGCGCTTCCTTGATAACGTCTGCCATAATCTTCTCGTTTCCTATTTCAATTTCCAACATTGCTAATTCCTTGGGGGTTTCCTCATATGCTTTCTCGAGATATTTAATGGCTGATGGAAGATCAGTCCCAACCATTCGTCCATACACTGGAATGACTCTTTGTTTCTTTTTGTAGCGTTCCCTAAATGCTAAAATGGTTCCTCGTATGAACACATCACAACTTGAGATTCCACCAAATCTTGAGGTGATTATAACATCAACTATTGGATTATCCATAAGTAAATTGTACATTTCAGCAACACGTTCTTTAGGTGGTCCACCGCCGCTATCCATAAAATTAATGGGAATAACTTTACCATCGAAGAATTTCTTTCCGATATTTGCTACTTCATCTATAGATAAGATTCCGTAACCTGCTCCTCCTGGCACTAAACCCACATACATGTATCCTTTCTTCTTTGTCGGATTCTCTGATAAAAGATCAACATAAGGAAATTCATTTTCGTATGAAAATATTTCATTAGCAGTTGGTTCTGCGACATCGTGTCT
The DNA here is from genome assembly GCA_030629105.1 of Candidatus Heimdallarchaeota archaeon. Lineage (GTDB taxonomy): Archaea > Asgardarchaeota > Heimdallarchaeia > JABLTI01 > JABLTI01 > JABLTI01. The sequence goes on along the minus strand of DAOVPS010000009.1, from coordinate 18,831 downwards.
CTTGTACGATAAATCTAATACCCCGAGAAGTGAACTTTGTCTGTATAATCCATTATCATCTAGAACTATTTTTGCATCAGCAGCTATAACACTATCAGAAGTTATTATCAGAGGATTTATTTCACATAATTTTGCATCAATTTTTTGATACAGAGCATAAAGTTTTCCAATAATTATTTTCAACTCTTTCAATTGCTTATCTGAGAGTTTGAGCTCCTTATTTAATTTCAAAGCAAGTTCCGATGTTATTTTTTCTGGAAGTTCGGTTTGATTATCCTTTAATTCTTTTCTAAAGATTAATTCTGGTTTTGTTTTAGCAACTTCCTCAATATCAACTCCCCCAGAAGGACTAGCAATTATAGTATTATTGTAAGCCTTAGGTTCCATGGTAACTCCCAAGTAACAAGCTTTCACTTCTTCTACTGCTTCTTCAAAATGAATTATATCAACTGGATAATCTCTAATTGTTAATTTTAGCAGTTTGGATGCAATTTCCTTAGCTTCCTTCAGTGAATTGGCTTTCTTTACTCCACCAGCTTTTCCTCGACCACCAATAAGAACAGCTGCTTTCACCATAACAGGAAAATCAAGTTTTAATCGATCAATCTCAGATACTGATCTAATTGTTCCGTATTGTTTTGGTGTTGGGATTCCATTTGCTTCAAATATACTCTTGGATTCATGCTCATAAAGTCTCACTTGGTCATCCTCCAAATCGAGTTTTATTTTACGAATTTAAATTCTCTTATGATTCATAAATTATCTGTAGTCAATCACTAACCAAGAAAAATCTAGTTAAAGAAATTAATACTCCAATTGCTACTGCATAAAGAACCTCTTGCCTGTTCCATTTAAACCATAGGTTACAGCAGCTGTTATTATAAAAAACAATATGAGTCTGCCTACTCCCCAATCAACAAAAATTACTCGAATATTTTTTTTAGAGGACTTTTCTCCTTCATTTTTGGTTTTTCAGATTCGTCTTTATCAGTGATAATTAGTTTATTTGTATCTAGTTCTAGTGGTATATTATTTTCTTCAGAATATTTTTTTGCTTCAGCTTCCTCTTTGAAAATTTTCTCAACTTCAAATTCATATAAGCCTTTCTTGCCATTTATCGCAAATTCCATAACTCTCATTACTCGACCCTTAGATTCAGGAGAGATTCTAAGTAAGCAAATTTTCTTTTCACTCACTAGTTTTTTACAAATATCGCATTTTTCAGGTCCTCTAGTACAATGCGATAGAGTTATTTCTTTAATGACAAAGTGATCTGTGATAGTAATCCCTCTAAATCGTCAATTATAAACAATTCATCTTTATGTTTTTAAGGATTACATAATTGTTTGCTATTTTATTTTCGGTTATCTCCTACATTATTTCTTTTTATTTATTAAAGCGAAGTCTTTATTCCTACTAAGGAGGAATTGTAACAGATTGATTACTGGAGGGTTCAAATTTGAGTAATCCAATGAAAATCAGAAGAGTTTACTTTCAAATAAAAGTTAGTGATTTAGGAAGAGCGAAGGATTTCTATAATGATGTATTTGGTTTTGAAGTTGCCTGGTTCATGGATACAGATGCTGGTTGGTGTGAAATGCAACTACCAAACGATGCTAGATTAGGTTTAAACACTCGAGAACCTGGTCAAGATATCTTTCCTAGTTGGGGGATACTCACGTTAGATGTTGAAAATTTAGAGGAAACAAGAGGCTACTTGGCTAAGAAAGGGCTTAAGCCAACTGAAATATCAGATATCCCGGATATGGTTTCCCTTTTTGATGTCTATGATACTGAAGGAAATAAAATCCAAATAGTGAGTGATCCTAGAGTGAAAAGCTAAGAAAAATGAAAAAAGTGTGATTAGTTATGACAGATATTCCACTAAAGATAGTACGAGTTTATTACCAAATAAAAGTAGATGATCTAAAACGTTCAACGGATTTTTACAAAGATGTTTTTGGATTTGAAATAACACTATATGTAGGACCAGAGCTAGGGTGGGCTGAATCCACTTTACCCGGAGGTTTAGGTCTTGGTCACAATTTAAGACTACCAGGACAAGATCATCCACCAAGTTGGGGAATTCTTACACTAGAAGTTGAAGATTTAAAAATTGCTTGGGACTATCTCAAGAAAAAAGGATTGGATGTTACAGAAATAACTGAGACGCCAAATATCAATTTCTTTAATACAAAAGATTCCGAAGGAAATTCAATACAAATAGTGCAAGTTCCAAAACAAAAATAACTGGATTAGATTATTACATGTAATCTTCTAATCCGAATCCTTCTTTTATTGTTTCAGTGAGTCTAGCCATACAGCGAGCAGCAGGTGCTCCGTCTACTATGTCATGATTAAATTCAGCAGTTATATGAAGAATGTCTCTATGTTCAATTTTATCATTAATTATTACTGGTTTTTTTACAATAGCTCCAAGTGCAAAAGTTGTTGAGTGCATAGTTTTTGGGATAGCCCAACCAGCAATACCTCTACCAAACATACCAACAGCTGTGCATCCAATTGTACCAATATGTTTCTTTACTTTAAATGGATCCCTCATAACGTTACGCCAAATAATCCCTCTTCTTATAAATGTAGGAAATTTCATAATCAATTGTTGACGATTCTTTGTTTTCTGTTCTGCTTTATTTTTATCTTCATCATATTTCTGAGCAGTTCGAATCTCATCGTTTATTTCTTTGTAGCTTTTTTCATTTGACTTGCGGATAACATATTGAATAGGTACTTTCCTACCTTCTCCCATGTCTTTCTCAACAAGACACTTAATGTCTACATCATGGAAAGTAATCGTCTTTCTCCTTCCCTTTCGGAATGTTTGTATGACTAGATTTTCTGAGACAGCTTGAGCAACACATTTCATAATCCACGACGTGAAAGATAATCTCTCACCAGTCTTTTCTCTATGCTTAGTAAGTATTATCAATCCCTTTGTTACATCAACTTCAATTAAACCAATTATGTGATTGTAATACTTACTAGCATCAACTGCATCAGTTATCAATTCACGTGCCTTAGTAAAACGTCCTACTGTATATTCTCCTGTTTTTGCCATTTTTACCACTTCTTTTTCATACTTTAATAGATTAATAAGTATTATCGGTTCATTTTATAATTATTTAATTCAAGACTAAAGAAAGTCTTTTCATAAATTAATTTTCTTAGTAGTTTTACGGTTAAAATTGGTGAAAATGTTGAATAAAACAGATGAAGAATTAGTAATAAAAGAACTTGTTGAAGATTACATCGATATCATGGAAAAATGTGATGAAGAGAGATTTCTAGCTCTTTGGCATCCAGATGCAAGAAGATTTGGAATAGGTAATGATAAACAATTAAACTCATTCAATAAAGATGAAATCGTCAAATATTCTATTGCTGGTCTAAAAACTTTGAAGGAACAAATTCCAAATCCAGAATTAATAAAATTCACAATTGATGAAATTATTTCTATCAGTACAAGCGAAGGAGTCATTGCTTCTGCAGAAATCAAATGGTATATGGTTCTTCCGGGCTCAAAAGGCACTCATCATACGTTCATTCAATTTGCTAAAAAAGAAGACAAATGGTTGATTGTTAATGTTTTGGATAAAGGATTCGAAATGGAATCCTAATTTTCCTTTAATGAATTCTATGAAGAATATAAATTTCTAAATGAAAACAGTTATTATTCGTAGTTTTAATGTTGGGTATCCAAGCTATGTGGTTCATACTGGCAAAATGGGCAACAAAAGTATAACAGAAAAGGATTTGAAAACATGAGTATCTTTTCCAAGATGGCACATAGATATGATAAGTTCGTGGGTAAATTCAACTTAGATGAAATAATTGAGTATTTACCTCTCGATTCTGAAAATTTACTTCTTGACCTTGGTGGAGGAACAGGAAGAGCTGCAGAACAATTGCAAGAACATGTGAATGAATGCATAGTTTTAGATCCGTCTTATGAAATGTTATCAGAAGCAAAAAAGAAAACTGACAGATTTCTGATTGTTCAAGCTGTTGGAGAAGCTTTGCCGTTCCGTGAAAATTCTTTGAAACAGATTTTTCTAAACGATTCATTACATCATATTAAGAAACAGAAAGAAACTTTAGAGGAGAGTTTCCGAGTGTTAAAACCTGGCGGTAAGCTAATCATTAGAGAATTTGATAAAAGTTACTTCTGGAACATCTTTCTTAGATTTGCTGAATTCATTGTAGGCTTTGGTAGCAAATTTCATTCACCCAAAAAATTAGCAGCTATGTGTGAGGAAATTGGATTCAAGACCTCTTGGGAAAGACCTAATAGAAGCACTTTCATTTTGATAGCAGAAAAATAACCTTAGTAATGAGTAATTATCTCATCAAATAATTCTTTGTCAATATTACCACCGGATATGATACAAACTACTACTTTATCTTTAAATTTCTCAGGATTGTCTAGTATAGGAGTAATTGCCATAGCTCCAGAAGCTTCTGTAACGAATTCCTCATTTTTCCAAATTACCGAAATTGCTTTCTTTATTGTTTCCTCTTTTACTACAACAATTTCATCAACAAAATCTTTAGTAATATCAAAAGTTATTGAATCCTTTTCTATACCTCCCCAAACACCATCAGCTACTGAATCAAACATTTCTATATCAATGATTTTTCCTGCTTTAATTGATTCATACATTGTAGGGCATGCTTCTGTTTGAATTCCAATTACTTTGGCATTCGAATACACATCTTTTGCTGCTATAGCAATTCCAGAAATCAAACCCCCACCACCAATTGGTACTAATATTGAATCAACTTTCTGTAATTCTTCATAAACCTCTGGTATAATAGTACCTTGTCCAGCAATTATTAATTCATCATTATATGGAGAAATCCAAGTTCTGTTTTCTTTTTCAGCGAGCTGTAATGCTTTCAATTCAGATTCATCATAATTGTCTCCAAGTAAAACAAGTTCGACATTATATTTTCTAATTTTTTCTAGTTTATTTTTTGGAGTATTTGTGGGTACGATAATTTTTGCAGATATGCCTAGTTTCTCAGAACTTAAACCTATAGCCTGAGCATGATTTCCAGAAGAAGCTGTAATAATTCCTTTCTTTGCTTCAACCTTAGAGAGATTCAAAAGCTTGTTAAATGCTCCTCTAACTTTAAATGAGCCAGTAATTTGAAGACTCTCTACTTTTAGATAAACATCCCCTTCACATAAAGTACTTAAATAATATGACCTAAAGACAGGAGTCTTTCTAACATAAGGAGAAATTCTTTCTCTTGCAAGATGGATTTCTTTAGGATCAATCATACTTCATACATTACACAGTTTCAATAATGAATGTTTTCTTAAGAAAAAAAAGAGGATAATTGAATGCTTAGGTTTTTACGTAAGCACTCAAATCTTTCATAAAGAAAGCTATTACAGTATTAACAACAAATAGAGCTGACAAAATTATGAAATTTATGAACATATAGCTGGTTCCTTCAGCAAGCATAATAAAACCTAGTAGTACTATTCCGCCAATTTGTCCAATCCACATCAATAGACCATTTGAGGTTTCCTCTGGTAGTGGGTGCGTTATTTCTGCTGCATAAGTTAATCCGATAGGTAGCAAGGAAATAAGAAAGAATCCAGCGAAAAACGAAGTAATATATCTCACAATTGTTACATCAACAAAGAAGAATATTGGTAGTAGAACTATACCAGCAGCCATAGCAATTATTATGAATATTTTTCTTTTTCGGAAGTAATCAGATAATGCAGAAAGACCTACAGCACCAATAATACCTCCACCTATAATTAAGCTGCCAATAACCCCTGGTTCTGTTGCAGTAGGAGCATAACCAAATATAATATCAATAACAGCTGATATAGCGTTAAATGCTCCAAATCCCAATAAGAAGATAACGAAGAGAATTGTGAAATCTCGTTTCTTAAACATAGATCTGGTTCCTTTCAAAGCTAGTGCTTTAGTTTTATCAGCGAATGCATTTGGAGGTGTGGGAGGTTTGTTTCGAATCAAAACCAAGTAAAGTACCATAACAAATAGTGAAGCAGCACCAAAACCCCAAGATATCCGATTAATACCTGCGTCAATACCGATTTGGTTCACAAGAAAAGGTGGTATTAGAAATGCAAGTAAAACACCAATAAGCATAGACATAGTTCCTAATCCAGAAGCTAAAGCTTTTTCTGACTCAGGGAACCAAACAGCAGCAACTTTAGTAAACGCATTCAAAACAAATGGTTGACCAATTGCAGCAAATATCTGGAATGTCAATAACATAGGGTAATTCCTTATCATAACAGCGAATACTCGTAAAAATCCAAAAACACCGTTGAGGATAACGCCTATTCCAACACCCCATTTCAATCCTAACTTGTCTATAACCCAACAAGCTAGAAAATTAACTGGGATATAAGCAACCATGAAGATCAATGCAAGTAATAGTATCTCAATTTCACCAACACTAAAAAAACCAGCGGTTTCATCTATAATCGTACCATAGGTAACCCAAACCATTTGGGTTACTGCTCCAGCTAACATGAAAACAATGAGAACAATCCAACGGTAACGATAAGACTTGTATTCAGAATTCACTGCCTTGTCAATATCATCAACAACTTTAGAATTAACGTCCAAATCAATCAGATCTCCTGTAATAATATGCCAAACTTTCTTGTAAGTCGTTAGAGAATTAAAAAAGGTTCCTCTGAAATAAGAAGTCCGAGCTTTATATTCATAAAGGATATCTTTTTAAGTAACTGCCTAGCATTTCAACATGTATACTATATATGAAACAAAAAGAGGAAGGTAGCTAATTCTTATCCGAATAAATTTAGTCATATTTATTTATTAAGATTTTAATTGTAACTTCATGGTTTTTGGATTGATTATAGAGTATAACAAATAATATGGTGAAAATAAAAAATGAGTAGATACGGTAACTACGACAGACCACCAAGAGAAATGCACAAGGTAACTTGCGCAGATTGCGGAAACGAAGCAGAAGTTCCCTTCAAACCAGATGGCGAACGACCTATATACTGTCAAGATTGTTACAAAAAACGAAAACCAAGAAGATATTAGGAATATAAAGAGATTATCTAGTAAACCTAACAATTTTGTTATTTAAACTAGATTTCTTTTTTTTCTTTATTTTTCCTTTATTGTTTTTTTTCTTTTATTATTTTCCTTACTTTTCTTTTCAAGTTCTTTATAATCTGAGCACTATTATTAATATTAAAATAATAATAGTTAGAGCTACTATCCCTGAAATTACTAGACTTATTATAGCAATTTTCTTAGTTTTCCGATAAGTTAAGGTAATACTACCTGAAATAAGTCCTAGAGCGATTGCTGCATATCCAACAAAGGTTAAGTTTGAGGAAAGGCTAAAAAATAATAGAACAATACCCAAGAATATAGAACCTACGGATGTAATAACTGCTAGTTGAGGTATTACGTCTCGTAATCCTTTTCTTATTGGTGAAAAATCATGACTACAATAGACACAATATTTTGATCTTGTATTATTCATTTTTTCACAATTATTACATTCTTTGGTAAAAAATAATTGCTCTTCAAATTTTGGTAAATATGATTTAATACTTCTATTGCAATAGTTACACATTATTTCTTCTAACTGTATAACCTCTGATTTCTCAATAGAAATTAGCTCTCCACATAATGGGCAATGTTCAACAGGTAAGCCTTGAAATTCCTCTGCAGGCATACTTTTGTAATTCAATTTTCTCCCTCAGATACATAGCAAATGTAATCCAATTTAATATTTAATTTGTAGGAATAAAGATTTTTTGATTTAGCTCTTCACTTTAGCAAAAAACGTTTGGTATAAATGACCGAGTTAAACTCAAAAAAATGAAATTTATTCGTATATGGAATAAATTGTTCCATATTCTAAAATAAAAGAAAGATAAAATCATCTTCTTTTAGATGATTTTCATGATTTTTCTGAATCCCTTCTTCTTAACCAGAATAAGGTGTTTTCATACCAAAAGTTCCTTTTGGTGTTATCTTGAATTTAGGTGCGATTTCTTTGAAGAAGTGTGTGACTCCAAAAACTACTGCTTGGAATTCTGATTGGAAATTCTCAAAGTTCGAGCTAAAAGGTATGTCATTTTCTGAGAAAACGTTTCCATTTTCATCCACTGAATAAGTCACTTCAAAGAGTTTCCACATTTCTTTCAATAATTCTTCATATAATCCTTTTGGGACAAATTCTGCAGAAACTATTAATGCTGCGATTTTCAGCCAGTTAGCATCTGGAAAAACACCAACAACAACTGAAAATTGATTTCCATCTATATTGTAAGGCAAATGGAATAAATTGAGCTCTTTATTATAAGCATGATTCAATCCCATTTGTTTTAGCCAATCTTTTACTTTCTCAAACATTCTGTTAACCTCAGTTATTCAATTTCTGTTTTTATTTGGCAGAATAAAAAGCACTTTCAACTGATCTACTATTTTCATTCTGAAAGAATTATTATTCAAACACCCAATTACAGTTTTCTTATTATTATTTATAATTTTTCGTTTCGCAATTTTTCGGATATGTTTAATTGTTTTTATTTTGAGACAAATTACTTACCGGAAAGATAATTTTTTATCACTCAATGTTTTTCATATCAATGAATTAAGTCTTAGGCTTGTGTTTAGTATGACCATTAAAGTAGTGTTAGTCGAACCGACTATTCCTGGAAACATCGGTTCTGTTGCTCGAGTTATGAAGAATTTTGGTTTCAAAGATCTAGTTTTAATAAATCCTCAAACAGAGATTTCTGGTGATGTTTATCGTTTTGCAGTTAGAGCTCATGATATTATTGAAAATATGGTGATTCATGTTTCATTAGAAGATTTCATAAAAACCGTTCCATATATTGTTGGTACTACTGCGAAAATTTGTACTGATAGTGGTTCAACAAATGTTCGTGTTGCTGTTAGCTCTGATGACCCAAGTCTAATCAACTTGTTACAATTCAAAGATGATGTTGCTATACTTTTTGGAAGAGAAGACGTTGGCTTAACCAATACAGAGATTCAGCTATGTGATATGACAGTTCATGTTCCAACCACAGAAGAGTATAAAGCTCTTAATCTTGCCCAAGCTGTTGCCATAATGCTCTATTCACTGCACATTAAGAAAGAAAAGATAGAGTCAAAGCCAACTGATTATCGTAGCGCTACTCGAGAGGAAAAGGAAACTCTTATAGAATGGTTTGAAAAAGCCATCAGTGTTTTAAAATTCAGGGATCGTAAAGAGGAAATTCTAGCAAGAAGGTTTCGAAATATCATTGGAAGAGCTTTTGTCTCTGGCAGAGAAGCAGTTTCTCTAGTGGCAGTTTTTAGCAAAACCTACAATAGAATAAAGCAATTTGATGATCAGAAAGAGTAATATTTAATGTCACAGTGTGAAGTTTTTCTCATCTTGGGATAAAATTATTAATTTCAATCATGAAAAGTAAAAGCTATGGATGTAGCAATGAAATCTTCTAAGATGCCTATTACAGAAGAAAAACTAGGAATTGTATTTCGATATTCTCGATCGAACATTTATTCATATCACTCCTTAATGGGTGCGTTAGAGATTTCCCCCCTAGTATCTGATATACCAATCTTTTTCCCTAAACCTGAGGTTTTATTACCAGAAATAAATCGTTTATTGAATGTAGAACGTTTTACTCATCTATTAATCGGTATTTCACTAAGTACTTTTCAGCTCCAAGATGTCTTGTTACTTTTAAAGGATTTAAGCTCACATCCTAAAAGAGATCAATTAACAATCATTGTTGGAGGTCCACATCCATCAGCAAAACCGGGTGATTTGTTATACAAAAGGGCAGATATAGTTGTAATCGGTGAAGGTGAAAAAACATTTCAAGAACTCGTAATAGCACTTAGAAACAAAAATCCGGTATCACAACTAAAAGGAATCTCGTTTCTAGATAAAGAAAAAAACATGCAGATTCAACCGCGAAATGAACCTATCGATCTTAATGACTATCCACCTTTTGCTCCAGAGAAGGGATTATATTCAGCAATAGAAATTACTCGTGGTTGTAAATTCGGGTGCACTTATTGCCAAGTTCCATCTTTATTTGGTAAATCTGTGAGATATCGCAATCCTGAAAATATCATCAAATGGGGTGAATTCTTGCTATCGAAAAGAGATATCTGGGATTTCCGGTTTATCTCTCCAAATGCTTTTGGGTATGGATCCAAAAAATCATCGAAACCAAATATAGCAAAAATAAAACAAATGCTTTCTGGGTTGTACAATCTCAAAGCTAAAAATCGAAAAAGAATATTCTTTGGAACATTTCCTTCTGAGGTTCGACCAGAATCTGTAACAGAAGAAACCCTGAGAATTACTCAAGAGTTTTGTGATAATGATAATTTAACAATGGGTGCCCAATCAGGAAGCCCAAAGATACTTTCGTCTATAAGAAGAGGTCATACTGTTGAGCAAGTTCTTGATGCTGTCGAATTAGCAAATAAATATAATTTTATTATGAATGTCGATTTTATCTTAGGGTTTCCAAATGAAACCGAAGCTGACCAATTCGAGACCATTAGTCTCTGTAAAGAACTCATAGCAAAGAAATCAAAAATTCACATGCATTATCTCATACCACTGCCAGGAACAAAATACGAAAATATAAAACCTAAAATAATCTCTCCCGAGATTTTGAAAATTCTAAGAAGATGGTCCAACGATGGTATTATCTTTGGCTCATGGCAACATCAATATGAAAAAGTCACTACTCAAGTACCTAAAAAGAAGTAATCTATTCTTCCGAACTATCTTTAGAGTCTTCGTCTTCATCGATCACTAGAGTATGAATATTTTTAACTTCATTTTCCTTACTCCACGTTTTCTTCATTCTACGTTCATATTCTTTTTTCTTATATCTCTTATCGTTTAACATTTGGATATAGACTTCTCTGCCTTCTCCGGATAACGCGTATAGCCCTCCAGCATGACAAGTAACAATTTTATAATTTCTGAATTCTCTCAAGATTGAATTTATTGTTAAAGGACTCAAGTCAGTGAGTTTCACAATCTCATGTTTGTTTATGATTTCATTATCCCCTATAGCTTTCAAGATATCTCTTCTCGCTTGAGAACGAAGTGGATCTCGTTTATATTCAGTCATCTTTCGGCAAGAACCCATTAGTAGAGGATTGTTTATCCTCTACAATGATTTATTATTTAAAGCTCAGCTTTATTGCAATTACTATACTATAGATGTTATCTAGATTAAGTCTATTTATTTTTTCTTTATAGTAAAGTCACTTTTATGGTTCTTTGGACAATCAGCAGAGACAACAAGCTCATCTTTTGTATAAATGTCAATTTTAGTTGGTGTTAGTGTATCTGATCCACATTTTGTACATTTGATTTCAATGACTTCTTGTTCCTCTTCCTCCTCGGGTTTATCATCTCCGAAACCTATAATATTATCATCATGACCGTTTTCGCACTTTATGATCAACACATCGAGGCCTAGCATTTCATTGTATTCCGATCGTTGTGAGACTATTTTTCCCTTGCATACTTTACATACTAATGTGGGTTTTTTCTTTTCTCGTTGTTTTAAAACAGATTCCAATGAAATATTACTTACTAGTTCGTTATGTTTTGAAACAAAATTCTCAAGTGTTATCCCATCACTAATATGAGCTTCAGCCATACTTTTCATAATTATGCTTAAATCCTCAGAATGCTCAGATATAACTTCTTCAATTAGTTTAGAGTATTCAACAATTGCATTCTCTAACCTAGTAGTTATTTGTGAGATTGTTAGCTTTCCAGCAATTGCATCCTTTCCAATAGCTCTTAAGAGTTTTTGGAGGGCTTTTAACGCTGATGAAATCACAGTAAATTTATTCAAGTTCTTTGCATAATTTGTTATTGCATCGCCTGTATCAATAGCAAGTTTTTTGGCGAATTTTTCTAACTCATTCATTGCTTTATTGGCTTGTTTCACTGTTGGACTATATGATGGTCTTCTGTATTTCGAGATTCTAGCTTCTAGATTTGGGTTTATACTTATACCTAAACCCTCAGAGAAGTTCTCCTCATAACCTGCTAAAGCGTTTGCTGTTTGCACTAAGCTTTCCTTAAGCAACTCTGATATTTTATTTAATGAAACTGGGTCATCCAGATTTACTTTCTCAATATTGATAAGCTCGTCATCAGATGGTACTGCAATTGCTTCACCTTTTCCAATGATTTTGTTAATATTCTTAATCCTCTTCACAAATTTAGTTTGAGTACCCATAATATCAGAGGCCATTTCTTTTAGCAATAAGTCAACTTTCTTTTTAAAATCAAGTAATGTTGGAATTGTATTAAGAGCATCAACTAGATTATTGGGATTTGAACAAATTTCTTTTGTTTCATTTATTAACTCTAGAATTTTTCTTGTACTCTTACTAGGAGGGATTTGTTTAATATAATCGTTTAATTTTACTTCATAGCTACCATATGTTGCATCAAAAGCAAGCACTGTCATTTTAGTTGTATCGCGAAGAATCTTTTCATCATTGATTAGCTTATCTCGTGGATCAGCCAATACAACATCAGTTGTTTTTAAGAAGAAGTTAACTGCAGAAATAACCTTCTCAGAAGTTTCTTTCATTTTCATATATGAAGTAGCTGCTACTTCTGATTCCAATTTGTAAAGACTTTCTATTTTTGTGACAAACTCACTGATATCTTTCTCAAGTTCAGCTTTAATTTGTTGAATGTATACTTGTCGAGTATCGCTAAGTCGGTCATCAATTTGTCGAATAAACTTTAATGCTTTAGTAAAAGCCTTAAATCCCTCAGTTGGCCAATTATCGATAGCCTTTTCTACTTCTGTACAATTTTCTCCGATATAGTCGTCAAAAGCTGGACTTTGTCGATAATTATTGATTCTAGTTATATAGCGATTGTAAACATCTTCGAATGCTTTAGAGTGAGCTTTCATTCCTCTAGTAACATAACTTTGAGCTTTATCGAGTATTTCATGAATAGTTTCTTGGTAAGCTTGAGTATAGATCATTCTTTCATCGCGACTAACAAGTGCTTTCTTAGTTTTTGTATGAAATCTAATCTCACTTTCCAATAATTCTATTTGATGTTTTATATCTAGAATCTCTTTTTCTATTCGTATAATTGGAAAACCAATTTTGAGTTTAATGTCAATAAGTAAAGCTTCTATTGATTCATTTATCGTTCGCAAAACAAGAGGAATTTCATTTAGAATTTCCATAGCATTTTGCCCGATTTCCTCGGTTTTTTTAGGTAAAACACCAATAAAGGATCTATCAATTCTTTTATCATGCATTTTTATTTGCTGTGTTTCCTCAAGAAGCCTGAGATTCTCGTTTGTCTTTTGAGCAAAGCTCTCTAGTTTTTCCCAAGATTGACTCTTTTTTTCCTTCTTCAACTCTGATATAAAATGAATCATCGCAGGAAATTCTTCACCTTCAAAAGCGTTCTTATCACCTAGTGACATAGCAGATAAACGATCCGTTTCTCGAACTATCTCGTCCAATTCTCCTAGAATTGTATTCCAATCATCTTTTTCAACAATTTTTTCTTCTGACATTTTTCTTACCTTATATTCAGTAAACAACATTCTTGATTTATAATTCTCACGGTCAAAGGGATTTCATTAAAATTTTTCTAATTATTTGGAAAAGGTATTAATATCTTAGATTTTATCATTAATTACATACCCGCGAGTAGAATTATTGGGTCTGGTGGCATTTTATTGTCGACTGGTGAAAAAATTACGTGTCAGTCATGTGGTGAAAGCGTACCAAAAGGTCGGTTTTGTCCGAAATGTGGTGTGATTCTAGGCGCTTCTGAATTAGACGAAGTAACCGATCTATTGAATCGACTACAGGAAATTAAGACTTTAGTTTACGATTTGCGAGTAAAATCGCTTGATACAATATCAATTGAATCTGAAAAAGTTCTTCTTAATTTCAGGGAAGAGTTTCAATCTTTGTTAAAACAAGTTGAGATAAAAGAGGAAATTTTGTCTGAAAAACAACCTGTTAAAGACACAAAGGAACAGAAACCCGATAGCAACCGTATAATTTGTAGGAATTGTGGTGTTAATGTACCTAACATTCGTTTCTGCAAAGAATGTGGTTTGCAATTACATGCTAGTCCACTGACAGAAATTGATGAAATCTTAAATAGGGTTGATAGATTAGGGCAGATTTTCGGTCATTTCCAAAATCTAACGAAAACAGAATTTTCTGATGACTTAATGGAAATAATTGCAGCTATTGCAGCTTCATTGCTCCAAATAAAGAATCGTTTTATAGCAAAACGCAATATTCTTGCTAAAACAATGGATATTAGACCGACTCCTGCAGTCGGGGTACAACCAATCCCAACGAGTGTAGCAATCAAACCATCTCGAGTTGAAGAAGAGCTTGTAGAAAAACCAAAAACAATGTGGTCACAACTTGAAAAGAGCTTATTGAATTATTGGTTCTTCTATTTGGCTATTATACTCTTTAGTGTCGGTATAACAGTTACAATATACTTTGTTGCTGTTGAAGTATCTAATTTATCCACTCGAGTAATAATCATCTACTCAATCGGAGGAGGGATTGTACTATTAGGAGAAATCGCTTCCCTACTAACAAAATGGCAACGAAGGAGACAAAAACATAAGATAGCTGAAGTTGATTATGAATCGGGTGATGCAATAGAAAAAGAAGGTATCACAAAACCTGAAGGACGAAAACTCCCAATACCTCAACTCGCATCGGTAATTATTTTCATAGGATTTGTAGTATTATTCACTGGAGGATTTTTTGGGTATGCTGATATCAATCCAACAATCTTTCTATTCCTCAGCTATGGTGTTGCCATCATTTCTATAGTACTCGGGGTACTAAACAACTCTGAAATGCTTATTTTTATTGGATTTAATGCATCAATTATCTTTACTGCTGCTGACATTCTCTGGCACACACAGATTGTCTTAGGTGGGGGAATTGGTAGTCTCTTCGGATTTATTATTCCGATTGTATTAGCTTCACTTGTCGCTATTTTCTTCAAAAAATGGTGGGGTGCACTTATTTCAATGTCTGTAACACCCCTTTTGATTTCAATCCCAAGAATTAGTCAGAATGTAGCTTTAGAATTCATCCCATTACTGTTAATTCCAATCATGATTCTCCTCGTTATTCGATTCTCAAAACAATCAATCGAAATAATTAACAGAAGAATTTTGGCATTTCTATCGTTAATCTTTCCAGCAATTGCACTTGTAATACTTTCAATTCCATTAGTTCATAGTGGTACTACAGAAGCTTCTTGGGGACAGATTTATCCATGGGAAATTTTCATAAGCTGTTTAGCTTTTCTAGGTGTTTCCTTCTATTATCGTTTCATACAAGAAAAACACTTAGAGTTTAAGCAATCGAATTTTGCAATTTGGATAATTGGACAAATTATCGTTGGAATAATTTCTGTCTTCAGCATTGGATTTAATTATGGTTCGGGTTCACCAATAGAATATTCTGTTACAGCGGTCTTATACTTTGCATCGTTTTTCGTCTTTGGAATTCTTAGTGTATTGAAGACATTCAAGAATCATTTCAATATTGCAACAGCGGTAATCTCTTTTGTCTTTGCAGAATTACAAGCGATTCTACTGCTATCATTAATAAATCCTGGTTCAACGATAGAACAAGTATTATACTTTATAGTAGCAATCTCATTTACTATTATGGCTTTTGTGAGTATTTTCATAACGAAAGTACTAACTGATTCAAATACTTTATTCGTGACATGGAACATACTATCGGCTATCAATCTTATCTTACTTGGATTGCTTGGGAAATTGCCAAACAATTGGTATGGTTTTGCGGGAATAATCTTGTTATTATTGACATCTCTGGTTGTTAATCTTCCAATCATTATACCACAGATCAAGAATTGGCGTGTGTACTCACTTATTACAAATCTTGTTACTACAGTAGTTATTTTCAGCTTCTTATTGGGTGACAAACTTGCAGTATTTCCATACGCAGCACTAGTGATATTTCTGGTATTTATCGTTCTGAATATCTCGCCCTTCATAAATTGGAAGCAAAAGGAGGTAACTACTCTTGAGTAAATCATCTGGTAGAACAAATAAAGAAGTGGTAATGGAAGGTGCTGAAGAGAAAACAAAGAAATTCGATGTAGCAAAAACACCTCATCAAGTCATTGTTTTAACAATAATTCACTTGTTATACATAGCATTCGAAGCTGCAAGTGAATTTAATCCCTATTGGGTTTCTGTAGTGATTTACGGAGTAATTTCCTTAGGAACAATCGGCTTTATCTACCTGCAAAAAGAAAACGCAAAATACCTCATACCTATTCCATTCATATCTTTAATTGTTGTTGGTGGCTTATTTGGATCTTTTGCAGGTTCAATAACGATAACAGTGATTTTCGTAATCTATTGTGCTCTCTACTTTACTTTGGTAATACTCTTTGAGGACATAACTCAAACAATAATTACAATTCTCTTCTCAGCTGTTACGTTGTTTGTTTTAACAACTTTCATGAAATTTGGTCGAGGATTTGTAGCATCAGGAGTGGAATACAATGCAATCTCTTTGCTCTGGTTAGTTTGGGCTGCAGCAACATCTTTTGTAATCATCAAGAACAAAGAGAAAACTGGGTTGAATATCCTATATTCGATCTTGTTGGTATTAATGAGTTCAATTGGACCGATTATTCGACCAGAAGGAGCAGCCAATGCTAACGTGTTCTCGCTAATTTGCGCAATTATCTTATTAGGAACTGCTGTAATATCTATCATTTTAGCAGTACCGAAAGAAGAATTCAAAGTAGGACGATTCATAGGAAATATAACAATTGTCGAAGTCGGATTCGTTGTTTTCTCATATACTTTCAATAGAGCATTTTCTTGGATCGCTAGCTCTTCAACAAAAGCATCCATAGTTAACTTTGGTTTACTTCTGCCATTGGTCCTTTATACAATGACAATACTTGTAATCAAATATTATCCAAGAGATAAAGTTGATTTATCTCTCAGAACTTATTCACTTTTCAAGAATAAAGAACTCTTATCAAAAGATATGATCCTTTGGGGTACTTATCTTTCCTTTATTGCCATGTCTCAAGTTATGTTTGTAGAAAATTATGAATTAAATCTCTTGAATGGTCTTATTATCTCAATAATCTTCTTTAGTGCTACAATTCCACTTACAATTCGATTCTCAACAACAAGCTCATTACTTTTAACTTTCTTATTCTTGGGATTAACGTTAGGTGAATATACATCACTACAATACAGTAACAATTTGATAATACTCATGGCAATTTCCGGAGCTATCGTTGTTTTAGCAGTATTCAATGAGTTATTCTTGAAAGGAGAGCCTATGACTACGACACTAACACTCTCTGGTTCATTGATTCTAATGATAACTTCACAATTATATTTTTCAATTAATTTCGCAACTCAATTTATATATAGTGAAATTGTTTGGGCTGGAATAGGATTATTCTTATTCACTCTAGGATTAATTTTTAACAGGCTTTTCTTACGTCGTACTGGATTAATTATTATATTAATGGATGTGGCGAAATCTATTATCGAAGTACTTTTACAATTCTTGGATGAAAAACAATGGAGAATCGGTATAGCATTTATGATTTTTGCAATTGTACTAATGGTTTGCATCTATCTCTTCCGTTGGTCTGAAAAACGCGAAAAATTGCAGCAAGAAATCAAAGTAATTCCTGAATAACTCTTCATTAAATGTGGAGATTATCTCTCCCACTTCCTTTTCTTTTTTCTAACTCTTATAAATTATCGAATTAACTGATATGTTCATAGAGGAAGAAACTATTAAAAACGCAGAGTTAGAGAAACTCTAGAAAGAATTAAATATCTTTCATGAACCATAAAAATAAGCAAAAAGAATTGCAAATGAAATATTATATGCAGGTCGATTCAATTGTCACAAGTAAAAGTCTTCTTTAGCAGAATGTGGGATGCCATAGATTCAAGGATCAGTAGACCACAAGTCAAACGAGAGCATCTTTTGCTATACCTAAGTCTAACATTGATAGTTCTCGGTTCGTTCATACTAAGAATTCTCCCGATATTTTCAACAGATATTTTACTGAAAGGGTTAGACCCTTGGGTACAATATCGTAGTGCTGAATATATCTTGGAGAATGGTCTCGGAAATTTCTTGAATTGGTATGATACTTCTACCTGGTATCCAATGGGAAAAGAAATGGGCAAAACATTGTATATTATTATTCCAGTTACTGCAGTGATATTCTATAAAATCGCATTGTTCTTCGGATTTACTGCATCACTATTAACCGTCTCCTATTTTGTACCTGCAATCTTCGGAGCTGCCACTATCCTAGTAATTTACAAACTAGGTTCAGCTCTTCACAGTAAAAGAACTGGGGTATTTGCAGCGTTCTTTTTGGCAATGGCTGAAGGTTTCTTAAGTAGAACGATTGTTGGTTTCTTTGATAATGAATGTGTAGGAATCTTTCTGATGTTTCTTACATTCTATTTCTTTGTCAGAGGACTGACAAAAGACAGTATAACACATAGTGTTTTAGCTGGCGTGTGTTTAGGCGGTTTAAGTCTAACTTGGGGTGCATATCGTTATGCCTATGACTTACTTGCATTATATGCAATTGTCATGATTTTAATGAAAAAATACTCAAGAAGATTGCTTTCAACTTATTCAATAACTATCTTACTTGGAATTATGATTGGTACATTGATTCCTAGAAATGGTATAG